>JBLNEL010000102.1:0-7155 GCA_050262615.1 Bacillota bacterium | reverse complement strand
CTCTAAATATACCCTGTTTACATCTGTGATCTCAAGCTCCCCTCTTGCCGATGGTTTAAGATTCTTTGATATTTCGACTACCTGATTGTCATATACATAAAGCCCTGGAACTGCATAATTTGACTTCGGATTCTTTGGCTTCTCTTCTATTGATAATACATTGCCTTCTTTATCAAACTCGACAATACCGTACCTCTCAGGATCCTGTACCTGATAGCCGAAAATTGTGGCCCCTTTATGATGATTTTCATTCTGAAGCTTAACAGCTTTGTAAAGAAAATCAAGCTTTCCGTAAAAGATGTTATCACCTAAGATGAGCGTAACATCATCATCTCCAATAAACTGTTCCCCGAGTATAAATGCCTCGGCAATGCCGTTCGGAGCATTCTGTACTTTGTACTCTATTGATAGTCCGAACTGACTTCCATTTTCGAAAAGTTGTTCATATAAAGGAATAGTCTCTTTGTTGGATATAATTAATATTTCCTTAATGCCTGATAGCATTAAAATTGAAAGCGGGTAATAGATCAATGGCTTGTCATAGATCAGCGTCAGCTGCTTTGAATAAACCTTTGTAATTGGATACAACCGGCTGCCTGCTCCGCCAGCAAGTACTATTCCTTTCATTTTGTCTTACCTGTTTTATTTTTAAAAAAAATCTAATACCTGGGATTTAAATGCCACTTCCATGCACTGCTTATTATCTCATCTAGTCCATATTTTGGCTCCCAGCCTAAAACTTCTTTTGCCTTTTTATTATCTGCAATCAGCACCGCCGGATCACCTGCCCGTCTTACTGATATCTCTCTTTTAATCTTTCTTCCTGTTATCTCTTCTGCTTTGTCAATTATCTCTTTTACTGAATACCCATTGCCTGTGCCAAGATTTATTACCGCAGAGTTCCCGCTAGCCAGATATTCAAGCGCCCTTAGATGAGCATCGGCTAAGTCATTTACATGTATATAATCACGTACACAGGTACCGTCTTCAGTCGGATAATCATCACCGAAAACAATAACTTTCTCCCTTTTGCCTATAGCTGCCTCAAGTACAATTGGTATCAGATGAGTCTCCGGCTGATGACTTTCACCTGTCTGACCTGTCAGATCGGCTCCTGCAGCATTAAAATACCTCAGTGCAACGTACTTCAGATTTGATGAGATTTCAAAATCACTTAACACCTGCTCTACCATGTATTTTGTCTTTGCATAGGGATTTATAGGCTTAAGGCTTTCTTTTTCTGAAATCGGTACAACTTCAGGGTTACCATATAGTGAGCAGGTTGAAGAAAATACAATTTTCTTTATCCCACGACTGCTGATAGCCTTAATTAGATTAATACTCCCAGAAACATTGTTTGTATAATACATACCCGGATTTTCAACCGATTCGCCTACATAAGCAAACGCAGCAAAATGTATAACAGAATCAATTTTATGCCTGCCTAAGGCATTATTAAGTTCTTCATGATCAAGCAGATCGACTTTCTCAAACTCTGTACCTTCAGGAATCGATTCAATATGCCCCCGGCAAAGATTATCAAATATAATTACATTATGCCCCTTATCCTGCAGCATTCGTACTGTGTGTGATCCTATATATCCCGCTCCGCCTGTTACTAAAACATTCATTTAGAGATTTCCTTTTTCATTTATAAAATGATTATTAACTCTTCCGGGAGATTATTATCTGCTTTGCAGGGCAACCTATGGACAAATTCGCTGGTCAAATCCTGTTTTTTTAAGTTGCTTAATTTATGCTTTTATTAAAAATTTTCCAAAACCTTAATTAATATATTCACCCCTGAATAACTGCAATAATATTTACCCGGACCTTCTGCTTGCATTTCTAAAAGGTGCAACAAATCATTTAAAATTGCAAGGATTTTTCCTCAATTGCCGCTTATATCACAAGTTTGTCCTTTTCTTTTTAATTTTTAATTAGTAAAATTGCTCTTCACTAAAGAAAAGTTTTTTTTAAAATCGGTTGCGGAAAATTAAACCCGCATGCGATTAATACACTTTTTTCCCTGAAGACTTACAGTGACTGAAAAAGAATTTACAACAGAATGGATTGAAAAACTGAAAGGCGGTGCATTAAAGCCTTTCCCCGGACAGTTAAGCAGCGATGTTAAAACCAGTCAGATCGAAATGCCTGAAAAGAATATTCTTATGGGCGAGGAACTCTTTGGAAGTTTTGAGCTTATTGATTCCGAGGGAAATCCAGCTATGGTTACCGACAGCCTCGCAAAGGCTAAATATATATTGTATGGAAGCAGGGAAAAGCCGAAAACCATGGAAATCCCTGTAGATGAGCAAAAAACAAGTGAAATGGTAAGGCAGTATGAAAAACATTTGGATAGCCTGATCAGAGATATGGAAAAGGATTACAACAGCAAGTTCCCTAAACTAAAGAACTTTTTTTCCGTTTCTAACAATATTTTCAACTCCCTGAACCTTAAACGTTATTAATTCCATTTTGCTGCTGATTCTGCATCGCAGGCACCTTTTTTTTCTGCGGCCTGCTCCTGGTTTTATTACCGCCTTTTATCTTTCAGGCAAATTTTATTTTATTATTTTTCCCCCGGACTAAATTGATAGAGATCAGCCAGAACATAACCGAATACCTTACTTCGCTCTATGGAAGTGAAACAGCAGGTATTTATTTTGACTTTATTAAAAAGGATCATACAAGCTATATCCGCATGAACCCCCTTTCAGGTGACACTGAGAAAACCCTTGCCAGACTTTCAGAATACGGAATTAACCTGGAAAAAGTTGAGAATATTCCGAATGCTTATAAGGTCTTATCAGGCATCGATATGGCGGGAAAAACTATCGAATATAACCTGGGACGATACTATATACAGAGCCTCTCGTCTATGATCCCTCCGTTGATACTTTCTCCTTCGGAAAATGACAGGGTGCTCGACCTCTGCTCGGCTCCTGGATCAAAAGCTACACAGATTGCCTCCCTTATGAATAACCGGGGCACTCTTGTTACTAACGAGCCTCAGCTCGACAGAATAAAAATGCTTATTCATAATATCGATAAGCTGAACCTGATTAATACCGGCGTTATCCAGTTTAAGGGTGAATGGCTTAGCCGTGCTTATAATAACTACTTTGATAAAATACTAGTCGATGCCCCCTGCAGCGCCCTCGGCGTTCTGCAGAAAAAAGAAGAGGTAAGCCGCTGGTGGTCACGTGAAAGAATGGAGAAAATTGCTTTCCTTCAACTGATGATCCTTACTTCGGCTGTTAAAATGGCTAAAGTCGGCGGCGAAATCGTTTACTCGACCTGCACACTGACACCTGAGGAAAATGAGCTTATTATCAACCACGTGCTTAATAAATATCCGCTTGAAGTACTTGATATCGACCTGCCGCTTAAAGCCCATCAAGGATTTACTTCCTACCGGGGAACAACTCTTAACCCAAATCTGACTAAGGCTCGCAGAATTCTCCCCTGGGAAGTTGAATCAGAGGGGTTTTTCATAATCAAACTAAGAAAAAAAGGGGAACTCGAACCGTCAAAACCTCTCGGAGAACACGGCTCTCAGGAATATAAAATACTTGAATATAGAAATAAGGAAGTCTTTAAATACCTTACAGAAATAAGCGACACCTTCGGCATTGATGAGGAAAAATGGCGGAATTTTAAGTTTATTATTAAAGGATCAGATATTTTCTTTATCAGCCGCAGCTGGCACGATAATAACCCTTCACTCTTTACACGCATAGGCACACAGTTCGGCACAATTGATAAACGCGGACATGCTCACCTCCACTCGTTTGCTGCACAGTATTTCGGCCGTGATATTAAACATAATATCTACCAGATACAGTCTGAAAAAGAACTGAAAGATTACTTAAGCGGCGGAATTATAAGATGTAACTTAAATACAAACGAACAGCAGATCATTAAATATCGCGACCTTGTCCTGGGCACTGCAGCTCCGGTTAATAACGGACTGAAAAGTCAGTACCCTAAATCTAAACGAATACATGAAGTAAGTTACTTCTGAAAATTGAAACCTGAAAAGGATTACCCTGATAAGAACTGAATCCTGATAAGAATTGAATGCTGATAAGAATTGAATGCTGATAAGAAAGATCATTTGTAAAAATGATGATTTCAGTATAAAAAAAATCCATCCCGGCACTGTTAATTCCGGGATGGACACAAAGGAGATTAGACAAGAAAACAAATTTGTCTTTAGCTTATCAAGCCTTAGCTTATTAAGCCTTAGCTTATTAAGCCTTAGCTTTTTTAGCTTTTCTCTATTTTATATTTTTCAGCTTTACATTTCTCAATATTACTTTTCTTAATATTACTTTTCTTAATATTACTTTTCTCTTATTGCTTCAGATTAAACATCATAATACAAAGAGAATTCATATGGATGTGGCTGTAATGCCATTGGCTTTACTTCACTCTCCATTTTATATCTTATCCAGGTATCTACTACATCAGGAGTAAATACATCACCTTTTGTAAGGTATTCATGATCATCTGCTAATGCCTTTAATGCTTCCTGCAGACTTCCTGGAGTAGATGGCACGTTCTTTAATTCTTCAGGCTCCATATCGTAAATATCTTTATCCAAAGGCTCACCCGGATCAATCCTGTTTAGTATTCCATCCAGACCAGCCATTAAAATTGCTGAAAATGCAAGATAAGGATTTGATGATGGATCAGGACACCTGAACTCAACTCTCTTTGCCTTTGGACTGGTTGAATACATCGGGATTCTGATCGATGCACTTCTGTTTCTCTGTGAATATGCCAGATTTACAGGTGCTTCATAACCCGGTACAAGTCTCTTGTATGAATTTGTAGTAGGATTTGTAAATGCCAATAACGATGGCGCATGTTTAAGCAGCCCGCCAATGAAATAAAGCGCCATTTCACTTAAACCAGCATACCCTGTGCCTGCAAAAAGCGGCTTCCCGCCTTTCCATAAGCTTGCATGTACGTGCATTCCGCTGCCGTTATCACCAACGATCGGCTTTGGCATATAGGTTACTGTCTTGTTGTTCATCTTTGCAGTGTTTTTTACAATATATTTGAACATCATCAGCTGATCGGCTGCTTTTATCAATGGCTGAAAACGAAGATCGATCTCGCACTGACCGCCTGAGGCAACTTCATGATGCTGCGCCTCAACATCTATTCCGCAGTCCTGAAGATTTAAGACCATCTGATTTCTTAAGTCCATCAAAGCATCTGTAGGTGGAACCGGGAAGTATCCTTCCTTGTACCTTGGCTTGTAACCCAGATTTGGACCTTCATCCCGTCCGCTGTTCCATTTACCTTCAATTGAATCTACAATGTAAAAACTGCTGTTCGGCTGTGAATCAAATCGTACATCATCAAATATAAAAAACTCCGCCTCTGGTCCGAAAAATGCCATATCGGCTAAACCTGTGGACTTTAAGTACGCCATTGCTTTCTGCGCAATGTTCCTCGGATCACGTGTGTATTTCTCTTTTGTAGCTGGCTCATATACATCACAAATTAAACTGAGCGTAGGCGCTTCTATAAACGGATCAACAAACATGGTCTCAGCATCCGGAATTATTAGCATGTCACTTTCATTTATCGCCTTCCATCCGCGCATCGACGATCCGTCAAATCCAAAACCATTGTCAAATGAATCTATATCAAATTGTGTGACCGGAACTGTAAAATGCTGCCACTGCCCCGGAAAATCCATGAACTTTAGATCTATGAATTTTATCTGATTCTTCTTTATAAAATCAATAACACTGTCTCGAGACGATTTTGGTTTAGAATTTGTTTTTGCCATTTTATTCCTCTATATCTTGAAAATTATTTAAAATTAAATGTCCAGATCGGTAGTTTCTTTGATTGTAGATAGTATAAAGCTGGTGACTGTTCGCGCTACTCCAGGCCATGACTGTATCTGCGCCAGAAGTTTCTCGAGTGACTCGGAATCCTTAACTACAGCTTTAAGCATATGCGAACCTTCTCCTAAAACTGAATAACATTCAACTATCTGCGGCATCTTCTCTACGTTGCTTATCAATGATTTGTAATTCTTTGACGATTCCATGATCACCATAATAAAAGCCATCAGATCAAAACCAAATGCCTTCCGGTTTAATTTTGCAAAATAACCTTCAATAACACCATTCTCTTCCAGCTTGTTTAATCTTTCACTGACCGATGGAACTGATAATCCTACCTGCTCGGCAAGAGCGCTTCTTTTGGTCCTTCCGTTTTTCTGAAGGGTCCTGAGTATCTTTAAGTCGAGTTCGTCCAGCATTGCAACCTTATTTTTTTAAGTTATTTATATTATTTACCTATAAATATAAGCCATTATTTGTAAATAAACAACAATATTGCAGGCGGATGTTTTAACTTTATCTGAGGAAATGAGAGGAATCACAAAACTAATGAATAATTATCCGGAATAAATTTTGGTGGAGGATTGATTAGCGGACAGTCTCAGAGGAGTGAATTTCTTTTTTTTCACCCTCCCTGAGCAGAATATCCCGCGTTTGCTTTTTTGTCTTTTGCCTGTTGTACTTGTCCTTCGACTCCTCAACCTTCGGAGGCTTCTGAGGCACTGGTATCCTGGCCTTCTGTTTCTTAACTTTAATTTGGATCTTTTTTACCATCGCTTTTCCTCTGATTAACTTTGAATCTTTATTTCTTGAAATATTTTTATTTTTCTTCCATATTGTATTTTGTTATGCTTGCAGCTTAACTTTCCCGGATTATCATAGGATCATAAAATACTAGTTTATTAAGATATTATCCAGAAAACAAGTGCTAAATCAGACCCGGGAATTATTAAATACGTAATTATTAAATACGTAATTATTAATTGATGTTACGCAAAATTAAAATTTTCTATCAGGTCAGAGATTTTTCTATATTCATTATAAGCCGACCTGATAGCCTGAAGGTAAATCTGGGATTTAATAGCAAAGTGATTCATCCTCTTATTTACTTTCAAGAGTTGTAGTTTTATAAAAGCCAAAATAGATGCAAATATATGATTGCATTGTGTTCTTACAATTTTTGTTGGTGACATCTCAAGAGATGCATTCTGCTTTATGGATTTATGATACTCCTCGATCTTCCACCTTTTCTGGTAGATTTCATAAATTTCATCAGAGCTTA
>JBLNEL010000101.1:0-23331 GCA_050262615.1 Bacillota bacterium | reverse complement strand
AAATGACTTGCTTATTCAAAGAAATAATGTTAGTTTACTATCACTGATTCGCCCCTATGAGGGCGATTTTTATTTATATGAATCCATTACAGAAAAATATTACAGAAATAACAGAGCAAGTTGCTGAAAAACTCGGCTTTTTGCTTATTGAAGTGTCACTTAAAGGGGATAACAGAAGTCGCATCATTGAAATATTCATCGATAGTTCAAAGGGCGTAACAATTGATGATTGTGCTCAGCTAAGCCGTGAGGTTACAACTGTTATCGAATCAACTGATCTTATTACCACGAAGTACCGTTTAGATGTTTCATCCCCTGGAATTGACAGGCCGTTAAAATTTCCAGAGCAGTTTCATCAGCATATTAATAGGAAGTTTGAAATTATTTTAAAAGATAATCCTGAAGCAGATTCAGACAAAAATGTTTCAGTTGAAAATGTTTCAGATGAAAATGTTTCAGAAAGGCAGCCTATAGAAAAACAATATGCAGAAGGACAACTTCATGAAGATGAGTCTGCTGTTAAACCGAATCTTAAAGCTGCAAAGACTGCTGCTGATAAAAAAAGGAGTAAGTCAGCAAAACTCATTGGCAGGCTTTTGAGGGTTGAC
Organism: Bacillota bacterium; assembly: GCA_050262615.1. GTDB lineage: Bacteria > Bacteroidota > Ignavibacteria > Ignavibacteriales > SURF-24 > JAUZPB01. The sequence continues at coordinate 22,723 of JBLNEL010000101.1, read as the reverse complement.
GGTGAGGTTTTGACTTTTAGCATAAATAATTCAGAGACAAATATAAACTTTAATAATATTAAAACCGCTAAGGTTCAAATAAGTTTTTGATTACGGAGGAAAACTAAAAATGAATGCTGAGATAGTTGAATCTTTTGCCCAAATGGTGCGGGAAAAGAGCATAGATAAAGACGTTTTGGCAGGTATTATCGAAGAGATCTTCGGTATAATGGTCAAAAAGAAATATGGAAATGATGCTAATTTCAGTGTTGTTGTCAATATGGATAAAGGAGATATAGAAATCTTCCTTGAACGTGAAATAGTTGAAACCGTAACAAATCCAGCTACAGAAATAAGTATTGATGAGGTTGATGCAAAGGGCAACGAAGACGAACTTGAAGTCGGAGAAGTTTATCCAGAAAGGCTGGAACTTTTATCATTTGGAAGAAGACTTATCAACCTGGCAAGACAAAGTCTTAACCAAAAAATACGTGAGCTGGAGAAAGATATCATCTTTAATGAATATAACGATATGGTTGGTGAAATTGTTGTAGGTGATATTTATCAGGTACGCAAGAATGATATTCTTATTAATCACAATAAAAATGAGTTGTTGCTGCCCCGTAATGAACAGATACCGAGGGAAAAATACAGAAAAGGGGAAACCTTAAGGGCAATTGTAAAAGAAGTGAAAAAAACTGCAAATGGTCCGGTTGTTATAATTTCCAGGGCTGATAATCTCTTCTTAAGACGTCTTTTTGAAATAGAAATACCAGAAATCTATGATGGAGTAATAGATATTAAGGGCATTGCCCGCGAACCCGGTGAAAGAGCAAAAGTTTCTGTTGAATCTCAGGATACCAGAATTGATGCTGTAGGAGCATGCGTTGGTATGAAAGGTGTTAGAATACATGCCATTGTACGTGAGCTCAGCAATGAGAATATTGATGTTATTAACTTTTCAGATGATCCGGAGACTTACATACAAAGGGCTTTAGCTCCGGCAAAGCTGAAATCGATTATGGTTGATACAAAAACCAGAAAATGTACAGTCGTAGCCGATAGTGATCAGATTTCAATGATCGTTGGGCGAAGCGGAGTAAATATACGCCTTGCAATGAAGTTAACAGGCTACGATATTGAAGTTCTCAGAGAAGAAAAGCCGTATGAAGAATACGAAGAGGATATAGAACTAATTGATATCAAAGAAGAACTTGGTGCTGATGTCTATGAGACCCTAATTAATCACCGTTATGACACTGCGCTTGAAGTATTAAAGGCTGGTCCGGAAAAATTAAAAGAAATTGAAGATTTTGACGACGAAAAGATTGCCGAAATAATTGACATAATAAAAGGTCAATTTGAAGAGGAAGAGTAGAAATAAAAACAGGTTTTCAGAAATATGACCGAAGAAGTAAAATCAAAAAAATTAAGAATTTATAAGTTTGCCTCAGAGTATAATCTTTCTGCAGATACTCTAGTAGAGTTTCTCCGTAAGAAAGGTTATGACGTAAAATCGCATATGTCTCCTCTTTCAGATGAGATGATGTCGGATATTGCAAGCCATTTCAAGAAAGATATTGAAAAGGCTGAAAAGCACTATCAGAAGATATCGGAATTCAATAAGAAAAGAGCAGAGAAAAGCGAAGAGACAGTACCTGCAGCGTATAAGGAAGAGAAAGCTGTTGAAGTTCAGGTTCCAGCTCACACTCAGCCTGAAGACGTTCCTCCAAGTGTTGAAATCACTCACGAGGAAGAAATAAGCTCATCTTCTGCCGGCGCGGCTGAAGAAGCTGAACTGGAAGTATTCCCGCAGATATCTGAGGCAGAACAAAAAGAAGCGGCTGCTATTCTGGAACAGGAGTCTGAAGTACCTCAACAACACTCATTAGAGGTTGAAGATGAATCAGAGGAATCTGAATTTCAAGGAGATACAGAACCAGTTGCCGTTACTCCAGCAGAGAATGAAACTGCTCCGGTCAGTGAACCTGAGAGTGTTGCAGATCAGAGTGAAGCATTGGATGAGCAATCCAAGCAAACTCCCTCTGCAGACGAACCTGCCGAAATCAAAGTTTATAAAACCAGAACTGAACGTGAACTTGCTAACAATAAGGGGTTAACTATTGTAGGCAAGATCGATCTGGATGCTAATAAGAAAAAAGCCGAAAAACCAAAACCTGCCGAAAGGGGCAGATTCGACCGCAACCGGCCTGATAACAGAAACAGAGGCGGAGAAGAAAGGGCTGGCGGCACATCAGAACAACAGCCAAGACGTGAGAGACCGGTTTGGGCAGACAGGGCAGACAGACCTGCAAGGAACATTCCAGGTGGAGCACAACAGACTCCAGGCTCACAGCCTCCAGTAGCCGGCGGTGTTCCCAGAACTGCAGGGCAGGACTTTGATGATGACAAGCAGGGATTGAAGAAGAAGAAAAAGAAACCTAAGGCTAAGAAAAAGGTTAAAGGACCTGAACCACAGCCAGAAGAAGCAGTTGTTACAAAGAAAAAGAAATTTAAGAGAATTGAAATAGATAAACGTGATGTCGATGAAGCTATTAAGCGTACGCTTCTTAGCATGGAAGATTCAGTTATTGCCGACAGGGCAAACCTGAGGAAAAAGAAGAAGAAAGAAAAGCTCGAAGAGCAGGAAAGGCGTATTGAAGAGCTGGAAGCAGAGAAGTCAAAACTTAAGGTAACTGAATTTATTGCTGTAAACGAGCTTGCAAACCTGATGAAGGTGCCGGTTAGCGATGTAATTGCAAAGTGTATTGGTCTTGGAATCATGGTCTCAATAAATCAAAGACTTGATGTCGATACAATTACACTTGTTGCAGATGAATTTGGTTTTGAAGTTGAATTTGAAGAAGAATATACTTCTGAGGAACTGGAAGACGCTCCTGATTCAGAAGAATCATTAAAATCACGTCCACCGGTAGTGACTATCATGGGACATGTTGATCATGGTAAGACATCACTTCTTGACAGAATACGTTCGACAAACGTAGTTGCAGGTGAATCCGGCGGTATTACTCAGCATATAGGTGCTTATCAGGTTGAAGTCAATGGTGGTAAGTTTATTACATTCCTTGATACTCCGGGTCATGAAGCATTTACTGCAATGAGAGCCAGAGGAGCAAGAATTACAGATATTGTTGTTCTTATTGTTGCAGCCGACGATGCTGTGATGCCTCAGACGGTCGAAGCTATAAACCATGCTCAGGCAGCAGGTGTACCAATTATAATAGCAATTAACAAGATTGATAAACCCGGAGCAAATCCGGATAAGATAAAACAGCAGTTAGCCGACCGTAATATTCTCGTAGAAGATTGGGGCGGACGGTATCAGTGTGTTGAAATCTCGGCTAAAGCCGGAGTAAATATTGAGGAACTGCTTGAAAAGATATTACTTGAAGCTGAAGTTCTTGAACTGAAAGCTAATCCAGATAGAATGGCGCGTGGTACTGTAATTGAGTCACAGCTCGATAAGGGCCGTGGTATAACAGGTACAATATTAGTTGATAAAGGCACCTTGAAGATTGGTGATCCGTTTGTAGCGGGAGTTCATCATGGGCGTGTAAGGGCTATGTTTGATGAACGCAACAGGAAACTTTCGGTTGCTCCGCCGGCTACTCCGGTATTAGTTCTTGGATTTGAAGGTGCTCCTCAGGCTGGCGATACCTTTGTAGTTGTTAACTCGGAAAGAGATGCCAGAGACATAAGCATTAAGAGGCAGCAGCTTAAACGTGAACAGGATCAAAGACAGGTTCATCATATCACGCTCGATGAAATTGCACATCAGATCAGTATGGGCGGCATAAAAGAACTTCCATTGATTGTTAAAGGTGACGTAGACGGATCAGTCGAAGCTTTATCTGATTCTTTAATGAAACTTTCAAATGAGGAAGTAATAGTAAGAGTAATTCATAAAGGTGTTGGCGGTATATCTGAAGGCGATGTGCTTCTGGCTGCTGCATCAAGTGCAATTATTATCGGTTTCCATGTAAGACCAAACCTTAATGCACGCAAACTTGCCGAAAATGAAAAAGTTGATATCAGGCTCTACAGCGTCATATATGATGCTATAAATGAAGTCAAATCAGCTCTTGAAGGGCTCCTTTCACCTGTAATTTCGGAGGAAGTGGTAGCAACCGTAGAGGTAAGAGAAGTCTTTAAGGTCCCAAAAGTCGGCACAATCGCAGGCTGCTATGTTCAGGAAGGTAAGGTCACCAGAACAAATAAGGTTCGCCTTATTCGCCAGGGAATTGTGGTCTTTGAAGGTGAACTTGATTCGTTAAGAAGGTTTAAGGACGATGTCAGGGAAGTTGATGCCGGATATGAATGCGGTCTTAATCTCCACAATTTCAATGACGTAAAAGTTGGCGATATAGTGGAGGCTTACAAACTGGTAGAAACTAAAAAGAAATTAGCATAGACCAGAATAAATTTTCCAGAATTCTCCACAAGGGATATAGTCCTAAGAAGGATCCAAACCCAGGAGAATTCTGTTTTATTATATAGACGGTTTATGTTTTTTTTCAGTAAAGGTTGGTTGAAAATGTCCTACAGAATTGATAAAGTATCGCGGTTAATAAAAGAAGAAATTAGTTGGATTTTTATCCACAAGTTAAAAGATCCTGCTTTAGGATTTATAACTATTACGGATGTTAAGTTAAGTCCTGACCTGAAAATTGCGAAAATCTACTTCTCAGTACTGCAAAAAGAGAACCGCCAGGCAGTACTTGGCAGAATAAATGAGGTAAAGGGACTAATAAGAGGTGAACTGGCACATAAAATAAAGATGCGGTTTATCCCGGAATTAAATTTTTATATAGACGATACTACAGATTACGTTGAAAGGATGGAAAATCTTTTCAGGCAAATACATAAAGAGAACGAAAAAAACGAGCATGATAACCAAAACGACGGCTGATTTTTCCTCAATAGATTTTGATAAAGGTGAAATAATCTTAATAGATAAATCAATTGATAAATCTTCTTTTAATGTTATTTACAAGATCCGTAAAGCAGTTGGTGTAAAGAAAGCCGGACATGCCGGAACTTTAGATCCCAAGGCAACAGGATTATTAATTATATGTACTGGAAAAAAGACAAAGGAGATTAGTTCGTTTCAGGACCAGATAAAGACATATACTGGTGTTATTACATTAGGTAAGAAGACTTTATCAATGGATTCAGAGAGTGAATTTATTGAAGAGAATGGAATTGATGGGATATCAGAAAGTGATATTCTGAATACAAAAGAGCGTTTTACTGGAGATATTCTTCAGATACCTCCGATGTATTCGGCTGTTAAATTTAAGGGTAAGTCCCTCTATAAATATGCCCGCAAAGGAATAGAACTGAAGCGTGAAGCCAGACCTGTCCACATATCAGAATTTAAAATCACCAAGATTGACCTACCGGATGTTCACTTTGAAATAACATGCACAAAAGGTACATACATCAGGGTAATAGCGCATGATTTTGGCGAAGCACTGGGATGCGGGGGATATTTAAGCGCACTCAGGCGGACTAAAATAGGGGCGCATGATGTAGCCGAGGCATTTACAATTGACGAATTTATTGAATGCTTTGGTCCAGCTAAGTATAAAGATACTGCTATTCCGGCAGCCGGGGTGAAGGCAGAATGAGTTTCAATAGACCGATACAGCTCAAATTCTTTAATTTCAAGCAAAAAAACTGTATATTTGTTAAATTGTTTTAAAATATTGAATAGATGAACATATTTTACGATATAAACCGGGTAAATAAGGAAAAAGGGACTGTTCTTACGATAGGCACATTTGACGGCTTTCACAGAGGGCATCAGCAAATTATTGAGCAACTTGTTCAGGAGGCCAGACGTACGCACGGGCGCAGTTTTCTTATCACCTTTGAACCTCATCCCCGGAGTGTTCTTTCAAAAGATTTTGACCTGAAACTTCTTACAACAATTGAAGAAAAACTCGAATTGATTGAGGCTGCAGGAGTTGATAACGTTCTGATCATTAATTTTACTCCTGAATTCTCAAAGCTTAGTTCAGATGAATTTATAGAGAAACTTATTGTTGAAAAAATCGGCTTAAAAGAGCTTGTCATTGGTTATGACCACCGGTTAGGACGAAACAGGGGCGGAGATGAGAACAGTTTAAGAGAGCTGGGCAAGCTATTGAATTTCAATGTAAAACCTGTTTATGCTGTAAAAATCGGTGATGATGCTGTAAGCAGTACAAAAATAAGGCATGCACTGGCCGAAGGAGATCTGCAGAAGGCAAATCTTTACCTGGGAAGAAACTACTCCTTTTCAGGTAATGTAGTTCAAGGTGCAATGAGAGGCAGAACTCTGGGTTTCCCGACAATAAATGTTGCTTTAGGTGATAATAAGAAAGTAATTCCTGCGCATGGGGTGTATCTTACTGCCTTAAAGATAGGAAATGATCAGACGAAGCATTATGGAATGATGAACATCGGAATGAGACCGACATTTGGTGATACTGTTGAATTAGTGATAGAAGTTTATATCTTTAATTTTAGCAGAGATGTTTATGGGGAAAAGGTCGAAATTGAAGTAATAAAAAGACTGCGTGATGAAAGGAAGTTTCAGTCCAAAGAAGCGCTTATCACTCAGATGGAAAATGATAAAAAAGAAGCAATAGAGATTATAAAACAACTTAAATAATTAATTCCGGTTATTTTTACTGGAATTACATCGTATAACTTAATTGGAGTCAAAACAAAATGGCAGTTACTAGAGAAGACAAACTTGAATTAATCAAAAAGTATGGTAAGACTGAAAAAGACAGTGGTACCGCTGAAGTTCAGATAGCAATCTTGACAAAAAGGATCAATGATCTGACCGCGCATTTTTCTGATCATAAAAAAGATCATCATTCACGCCGTGGATTGATGATGATGGTAGGAAAAAGACGTAGATTATTGGACTATCTAGCAGGTAAAGACATCAATAGATACAGAACAATAATCAAAGAATTAAACATTAGAAAGTAAAAAGGTCATTTAAATGGTAGTTAAAAAAGAAGTTGAAATAGGGGGAAAAGTCTTATCCATCGAAACGGGTAGATATGCCAAGCAGGCAAACGGTGCTGTCATGGTTCGCTACGGCGATACAATGGTACTGGTTACTGCAGTTGCTTCGGAGGAAGCAAAAGAAGGGCAGGACTTCTTCCCGCTTTCGGTCGAATATAGAGAAAAATCATCAGCTGCCGGCAAGATTCCCGGCGGCTTCTTCAAGAGAGAAGGTAAACCTTCAGAAAAAGAAATCTTAAGTGCACGCCTTATTGACAGACCAATACGTCCTTTATTCCCAAAATCATTTAAGAATGAAACTCAGGTAGTTGCCCAGGTTTATTCATTTGATAATGAAAATGATCCGGATGTATTAGGTGCAGTTGGTGCTTCAGCTGCTCTTGCAATTTCAGATATTCCTTTCCTTGAGCCCATTGGAGAGTTAAGAATAGGCAGAATAAACGGTGAATTCATTGTTAATCCTACCCATGAGCAGATTGGGCAGAGTGATATGGAAATCACAGTAGCCGGAACAGAGTCATCAATTATGATGGTCGAAGGTGAAGCAAACGAGATAAGCGAAGCTGATCTTCTTAATGCATTGAAATTTGCGCACGAAGAGATAAAAAAACTTGTTAAACTGCAGAATGAACTTCGCGAAGCTTGTGGTAAGCCTAAACGTGCAGTAGATGAAAAAGAGATAGATGAGAATCTTTTTAACGATGTCAAAGAATTAGCTTATAACAAGTATCGTGAGATTGTTTCAACTGTTCTTGCAAAGGAGGAACGTTCCGCACGCAATAAGGAACTGAACAATATGGTACTTGAAGCTCTAAAGGAAAAGTACCCTGAGCAGGAAGCAACCATAAAGAACATTCTGCACGATATTGAAAAAGAGCTCATGCGCAAGCGTATACTTGAAGAGGGTCAGAGACTTGATGGGCGTAATCTTACACAAGTCAGACCGATAACAGTTGAGCTTGGACTGCTTCCAAGGACTCATGGTTCATCGCTTTTTACACGTGGAGAAACACAGAGTTTAACCACATTGACACTTGGGACAAAGAACGATGAACAGATTATTGATGGTTTACAGGAAGAATATACAAAGAAATTTCTTCTGCATTACAATTTCCCGCCTTTCTCAGTCGGTGAAGTAGGAAAAATGTCAGGAGTTGGAAGGCGTGAAGTCGGGCATGGAAATTTAGCAGAAAGAGCAATTAAAAAAGTTATACCTGCAGAGACCATTTTCCCGTATACAATCCGCCTGAATTCAGATATTCTTGAATCAAACGGATCATCTTCAATGGCCACTGTTTGTGCCGGAACTCTTGCCTTAATGGATGGCGGTGTTCCAATTACCAGACCAGTAGCGGGGATTGCTATGGGATTGGTAAAAGAAGGAGATACTTTCAGAGTGTTGACAGATATTCTTGGAAACGAAGATCATTTAGGTGATATGGACTTCAAGGTAGCTGGCAGCAGTGAAGGTATTACAGCAATTCAGATGGATATAAAAATCCAGGGTATCTCATTTGAAATCATGGAAACAGCTTTGAGCCAGGCAAAAGAAGGAAGGACGCACATTCTTTCTATTATGAACCAGGCTATCTCACAACCTAAGGAGACAATTTCTCCGTTTGCACCAAGTCTTATAACAATAAAGATACAGACCGATCAGATCGGACTGCTGATTGGTCCGGGCGGAAAAACAGTACAGGGACTTCAGAAGCAATATGGTGTTGATATAAATATTGAAGAGGACGGTACTGTTAATATTGCTGCTGCGAATCGGGAAAGTGCTAAGAAATGTAAGGAGCATATAAGATTGCTTACAGCCACACCTGAGGTTGGAGAGGTTTACGAGGGAAAGATTATCAAAATAATGGATTTTGGTGCATTTGTTGAGATCTTACCCGGAAAAGAAGGCTTACTGCATATTTCTCAGATAGATGCTAAGAAAGTAAATAAAGTCACGGATTTCTTCAAGGAAGGCGACATGGTAAAGGTAAAACTCCTGAAGATAGAAAACGGAAAGATGAGTCTGAGCCGTAAAGCTTTGTTAATTCCAGAAGAAAAACCAGTAACAAACGAATAGTCAGAAAAAGTAAAAGACGCTGCTTAAACTGCAGCGTCTTTGTTATTTAAAGATTCGGATAATCAGAGACTCAGGGAAATCAGAGATTCTGGAAAAGAAGAAAGCCTTTCAAAGATGAAAATAGGTAATTTGGATTTAGGCCACAGGGCAATTCTGGCACCGATGGCAGATGTAACTGATGCCCCGTTCAGGCAGATATGCCGTGAAAACGGTGCAGGACTTACCTTCACTCAAATGATAAGTGCAAAGGGAGTTATTGAGAATTCCTTTGATACATTAAAAGTGCTTGCCTTTAACCGAAAAGAAAAACCTATAGGAATTCAACTCCTGGGCAGGGATGCTGAATATCTAGAAAAAGCTATTTTAGAACTTAAAGGTCTGAGCCCCGACTTATTTGATCTTAATTGCGGTTGTTCAGTGATGAACGTTTGTAAATACGGAATGGGTGCTGCAATTCTGGATGAACCATTGCTTCTTGGCAAACTTGTCAGGACAATGGTAAAGGCCGCCGGAAATATACCGGTATCAATTAAAATAAGACTTGGGCGCAACAGACAAAAAATTAATGTTCTTGAGAATGCCAGAATAATTGAGGATAACGGAGCCTCATTTATTACAGTCCATGGCCGAACAAGATCCGATTCCTACCAGGATGAACCTTTGTGGGATTGGATAGGGAAAGTTAAACAAACAGTTAGTATCCCGGTAGTAGGCAATGGATCTCTTTTTCAGGCAGATGACTGTATAAAGATGATTGATCGGACTGGTTGTGATTCGGTCTTTATAGCCAGAGGGGCCTTAGGCAATCCGTTTATTTTTAACAGGCTTAATTCCATTTTAGATAATGGGACTGATCCTGGTCTGCAGAGCGTTGAGGATGTAAAGAGGACCTCGCTACATCATCTCGATCTGTTAGTTAAGGACTCCGGTGAAGAGCAGGGAGTCAAAAAAGCCAGAAAGTATTTTATCTGGTACTTTAGATTTTTCAATGGAGTAACTGCATTGCTTGATAAGATATTTTCATTAGATAATGCAGCAATGGTTGAAGAATTTATCTGCTCACATGTAGAAAAAATAAAAAATGGTTCATATCCCGAAGAGGATTTCGAAAAGATAAATAGGAATTTTAATGAACGGGTTCTCTTCTGGATCGTGAATACAAACCAAAAAGAAGTAGATAAACAATAGTTCATTAATTGAAATGACACGTAGACATGGTAAAAGAAATTATTATTAATTCGACCTCCTCACAAAATCGTGTCGCTATAACTGAAGATGGCAACCTGGTTGATTTCTTTGTAGACCATCCTGAAAAACGCCGGATGGTTGGAGATATATATCTGGGGAAAGTTGCCCGTATTTTACCAGGTATCAAGGCAGCTTTTATTGATATTGGTATGAAGCATGATGCTTTCCTGCATTTTTCAGATATTGGGGACAGATTAACTGAGCTGCAAAGTATACTCGATGACGATGAGGATTCGGATATAGGGGATGTTGAAGAAGATACTTCCGGCGGAGAAGCTCCACCGGCAAGGCATACTGCAGTAAAAACGGAAGAGAAAAGAGAACCTTTTATTCCAAAGCTCCATAAGGGGCAGGATATAATAGTTCAGATAACTAAAGAGCCGGTTGGAAACAAGGGGGTAAGAGTTACTTCTTCGATTTCCCTTCCGGGAAGATTTTGCGTTCTGCTACCGTTTGATAATAAAATAGGTATTTCAAAAAAAATACCTGAATTCAAGGAACGCCGACGTCTGAAAAGTATTGCACGAGGAATACTGCCCTCAAATTGCGGTCTTATTATTCGCACAGCAGCAAAAGACCAGAGCGAAGAATCGTTGTCAGACGACTTAAAGTACTTAGTTAAAACCTGGGAGGATATGCAGTCGCAGGTAAAGACAGAAGAACCGCCTGCGCTACTTTATCAGGATTTAAGTACTACATCCAGTGTAATCAGGGATCTTTTTACGCCCGATATATCAAAGGTGTTTATAGATTCCCGAAAGCTCTATAAACAGATTAAAAATTATGTACAGCTTGTTCAGCCTGCACTTGCAGATAAGGTTGAACTCTTTAAGGGTCAGCAGTCTATATTTGAAGCCTTCAAGATTGAAGAGCAGATAAAGACGCTTATGGGCAGAAAAGTCTCGCTGCCTAGCGGCGGTTATCTTATAATTGAACATACTGAAGCAATGGTTGTCGTTGATGTCAATAGCGGAAGGTATGCTGCAAAGAAAGAGCAGGAGTTAAATTCCCTGAAAACTGACCTTGAAGCAGCACGTGAAGTGGCCAGGCAACTGAGACTAAGAGATATTGGCGGACTAATAGTCTGTGATTTTATTGATCTTGAGGATGAAAAGAACCGCAAGAAAATTTATGATGAATTGAAAAAGGAATTCAGAAAAGACAGAGCAAAGGTATCTGTGCTCCCAATGACCGAATTTGGCTTAATTCAGATTACAAGACAACGCATTAGGGAAAACATACTTCATACAATGAATGAAGTATGTCCGTTTTGCCAGGGGACAGGATTGCTTACAAAGCGTTCGAACCTGCTTCACGAAATTGAAGTCTGGTTAAAAAGATTCCGTAAACGTTCATCAGAAAAATTCCTGATACTTAATGTACATCCTTCTCTTGGCGAAAAGTTAAAAGAAGGAAAGGTAAAAAGGATAACAAAGCTTCAATTTAAGTATCTTGTAAGGATCAGGTTAAATGAACAGGAAGCTTACAGTCCAACTTCTTTCCAGTTTATGTCTGCAAAAACGGGAAAGGATCTGACACAGGACTTTATGAGCTGAACCTAAACGGTTGTGCTCTTAAAAGAAGCGGAAAGTAAAGAAATTTTGATATTTATCTCGGGCGCAGACTTAATAAAAATTAAGTTTGCGCTTTTTTTTTCTGCATTTGTATTCCCATCATTATTAGTTCCATCTCCGAACATGAAAATATTTCATTACAGAATTAAAGAAGGCTTTTAATTCGATTCTTAAAAGCAAATTGCTCAGATATTACATATTTGAAAATTATTTCGTAATTTCGGGGTTAAATTTGGAATGGTTTATTAACTGAAATTCCGTAATTTGCCTTGGGAAAATTATGGAAAAAGGTAAAGGGAAGCAGACTCAAAGGTTTTTCAGCAAATTGAACCATCTTTTGGAGTTAGATAATATAAAAAGGGGAAGTTAGCCGATGAAGTTTTTCATTGATACAGCAAAAATATCTGAGATAAAAGAAGCCGCCTCGCTTGGAATATTAGATGGAGTAACCACAAACCCATCACTTGTAGCTAAAGAGGGGGGAGATTTTAGAAAGTTACTTGATGAAATAATTAGTATTGTAGATGGGCCAATCAGTGCAGAGGTCATTTCAACTGATTATGAGTCAATTGTCAAGGAAGGGAAAGAACTTGCTGCAATACACAAGAATATTGTTGTAAAAGTACCACTTATTAAAGAAGGTCTAAAGGCTGTAAAGACATTAAGTGATGAAGGGATAAAGACAAACGTTACACTCTGCTTTTCAGCTTCACAAGCCTTACTTGCAGCAAAAGCCGGAGCTTCATACATTAGTCCTTTTGTTGGAAGGCTTGATGATATAAGTCAGAATGGAATGGATTTAATTGGACAAATAGTTCAGATATACAGAAATTATGGATTCAGCACAGAAGTTCTGGTTGCAAGTATCCGCCATCCAATGCATTTAATTGAAGCTGCCTTAATGGGAGCAGATGTAGCTACAATGCCTTTTAATGTAATTGATAAATTATTTAATCATCCACTTACAGATATCGGATTAGCTAACTTCTTAAATGACTGGAAGAAATTAAATAAATAAGCGAAGGAATTATGAAAAAGACTACCCTTTACAACATTCATGAAAAACTAGGTGCAAAACTAATTGATTTTGCCGGTTATATGATGCCAGTTCAGTACAGTTCAATAATTGCTGAGCACAAGGCTGTCAGAAATGCAGTTGGAGTGTTTGATGTTTCACATATGGGTGAAATATTTATTAAAGGTGCAAAAGCACTGGAATTTGTGCAGAATATAACTGTAAATGATGCTTCAAAGCTTACAGACGGCCGGGTTCAGTATTCGGCTATGTGTTATGCGGATGGGGGAATAGTTGACGATCTTCTCGTCTATAAGCTTTCCGATCAGGAATTTATGCTGGTAGTCAATGCTTCAAACAAGGACAAGGATTTTAACTGGATGAAAGAAAACAATACTTTCGGAGTTGAGATTCTTGATGAATCAGACGAGTATTCATTACTTGCTGTGCAGGGGCCAAAATCAAAGGAAACTGTGCAGAAAATCTGCAATAAACAGCTGGATCTGGAATATTACCATTTCTTCAAGGCTGAAGTTGCAGGTGTTGAAATGATTGTTTCACGCACAGGATATACCGGCGAATTAGGTTATGAATTATACTTCAAGGGTGATCAGGCAGTTGCCGAAAATATATGGAATAAGCTTTTTGAAGCTGGGAAGGAATATGGAATTCAACCTGTCGGATTAGGTGCCAGAGACTCATTAAGGCTTGAAATGGGATTCTGTTTATATGGAAACGATATTGATCAGACCACAAATCCGCTAGAAGCCGGGCTTGGCTGGATTACTAAACTAAGTAAAGGCAGTTTCATTGGAAAAGATGTTTTGCTGAAGGTCAAGGCAGATGGATTAAACAGAAGGCTTGTGGCAATGATTTCTGATGAAAAAGCATTCCCACGTCATGGCTATGAGATTACAGTTAGCGGCAAAAGGGTTGGTACAATCACCAGTGGTACTGTAAGTCCGGTACTGGAAAAAGCCATTGCAATGGGTTATGTAGATAATGAATATATAAAAGATGATGCATTAGTAAATTTCTTAATAAGAGGTAAAGAGATACCGGCAAAAATCGTAAAACTACCTTTTGTAAAGAAGTAATATATACCAGTAATTTTCGAGATGACCTTAAAATGGTTAATTTAAATGGATCGTCTTTTCCCGGACGATCCATTTAAAATGTTTTATCAAAGAGAATTGATTTAAGAAATGAATTGGGGAAATAAAACAGGATAGTTATTCTGTTTTGTTAAAAAAACTTTGTCGTGTTTGGTTCATTGGTCTTATTGACATGATAAATATAAGCATGATATTATACTATAAGTTTTGAAACCAGATAATTTAGAATCGAGAGAATATGAGATTAAACGTACACTTTTCGCCGCTACAGTCGGATGAACTGTATTTTACCGGAAAAACAACGGTAGTTATTGATGTTCTTCGGGCTACAACAACAGTAACCGCTGCTTTAATAAATGGTGCTAAGGAAGTAATTCCTGTTAATTCAGTTGAATTTGCAATGAAAGTTTCTGTGAATTCCTTTGGCGGCCAGACATTGCTAGGTGGAGAGAGGAATACAAAGAAGATTGAAGGCTTTCAGCTAGGCAACTCACCTTTGGAATATACAAAGGAAGCTGTTTCAGGCAAGTCGATCATCTTATTTACAACAAACGGATCAAAGGCAATTGTAAAGGCTAAATTTTCTGAGACTTTGCTTTTATGTTCATTTTTAAACATAAAAAGTATTGCAGAATACCTGGCAAACCTGGGGAAAGATGTTGAAATAGTTTGTTCTGGAAAGTCAGGCAGCTTTTGTATTGAAGATACAATCTGTGCAGGCAGACTTATTACAGAAATAAGCAATATAAAGACCGAAGGCATTGAGTTGACCGATTCATCAAAAGCCAGTGTTGTGCTGAATAACTCATATGGTAATAACCTGGAGGAGACTCTGGCAGACTGTGAACATGGAAGACTCCTTATTGAAAATGGTTTCCAGGAAGATGTGACTTATTGTGCTCAGACTAGTATAACAAACTTGTTGCCGAGTTTCAGCAACGGAACTGTAAAACCTCTCAAGGTATAAATAAGCTTTTTTTTGTCAGTTATAACTAAGAATTGTCAGGATGGCTACAGTAAAGAAAAAAAATGAACCGGCAGCAAAAGGTGTAAGTTACTTTGCTATTTCTCTTGAAAAGAAAAAGAAGATCCTTGGGATCTTCTTAATTGTTTTCTCACTATTAATACTTTTAAGCATACTTTCATTTTCCAGATATGATCAGGGAAACCTTACCTATCAGTTTTCAGATCTGTTCAGGGTTTTTTCATCTGATAATGAATTTATCAGAAGAGCTGAAAGTACACATAACTGGCTCGGAGTCTTCGGAGCATATGTATCGGATTTTCTAGTAAATTCGATTTTTGGATATAACTCAGTTGTCTTTCCGGTAATTATCTTCATTTGGGGTTATACTATTACCTTAAAGAAAGATTATAAGCTTGCAATTAATTTCTCAAATTTTCTTCTTGCAACAGGTGCACTCGTAGCTGCCTTTTTTGGTGTCGTACGCTTTAAGCTGAATATCTTCAGGGATGTAAATGAACTCTCAGGTAGTGCAGGTGCTTTTCTAGGGACATCATTAGGCAGACTTTTAGGTGGTCTGGGAAGTCTTATATTTATTGCCACACTTGTCATAACTATTTTAATTATTGCATTTGATATTAAGCTCGGTAAAGTAGTCGAGTTTGTAAAGAGTCTGTTTGAACATTCCGGAGAACTTCTAAAGGAAAGCCAGGTAAAAATAAACGGGAAAATTAAAGATAGTGCAGTTGATAAGTCAGTAAAGAATATTTCAAAGATCAAGGATTTGAAGGAAGATAAGCCTAAGAAATCGAAGCTTAAATTCAATGAAGACGAGCAGCTTGAAATTGAGGATATTCAGGAAGAAGAGACGAAAATTAAAATTGTCAGGACAAACGATTCTGAATTTCCGGCCGAAGATGAGTTAACCGGGCAAAAGGATGCTAAGGACCAAAAAGAAGTTAAAGATCAAAAAGAAGCCAGAGAACCTAAAATATCTATACTCTCAAAAAACAAGGAAGAGAAGAAAAAAACTGAAACTAATCAGGATGAAGAGATAGAGGTCATAGATAAGGAAGAAGAAGCAAAACTTCCAAATCAGTGGGAACAGATAATCAGCTACAAAAAACCGCCAATTACACTTTTAGATCCTGTACCCGAGGAGAACTATAAAGTAGCTGAAGAAGAGCTGAAAAGAAATGCTGAACTGTTAAAAGAAAAATTAGCATTATTTGATATAAAGATTGAAGATATAACGGTTACTCCAGGACCTGTAGTAACATTATATGAAATTGTCCCAGCTCCGGGGGTAAAGATAAGCAGGATTGTCAGTCTTGAGCATGATATTGCCCTGGCGCTTGCTGCCAGGGGTATAAGAATTATTGCTCCCATTCCGGGTAAGAGTGCAATAGGTGTAGAAATACCAAATGCAGTTGCAGCCATGGTAAATGCAAGATCAGTTATCGGCAAGATAAATGAAGAAAAAGCTGAACTTCCATTGGCATTAGGCAAGACCATTGCAGGAGACATCTATGTAACTGATCTTTCGAAAATGCCGCATATGCTTATAGCTGGTTCAACAGGTTCCGGGAAAAGTGTTGGTATTAACATGATAATTACAAGCCTTTTATATGCAAAAGACCCATCGGATGTCAAGTTTGTAATTATTGATCCTAAGAAAATTGAACTTTCTTTTTATCAGAAGTTAAACAAGCATTTCCTGGCTGTTTCACCTGATTTGGAAGAAGAGATAATAACCAGTCCTCAGAACGCTTTGCTGGTACTGAAATCCGTTGAATATGAGATGGAAAAAAGGTATAATAAGTTAGCAAAGGCTGGTGTAAGGAATATTGTAGATTACAATGCTAAAGTAGCCGATCCGAAGCGCAAGCCTAAAGATACCGACGATATGCAGCATTATAAGATGCCTTATATTGTTGTAATTATCGATGAATTGGCAGATCTGATGATTACAGCAGGTAAGGAAGTAGAAGAGCCTATTGCACGACTGGCGCAATTGGCAAGAGCTGTCGGGATTCATCTTGTACTGGCAACACAGCGTCCCTCGGTTAATGTAATTACAGGTGTTATTAAAGCAAACTTTAGTGCAAGAATGGCTTACCAGGTTGCCACAAAGATCGATTCGAGGACAATACTTGATATGAATGGTGCCGAACAGCTTCTCGGCCGTGGCGATATGCTGTTTCTGCCGAGTGGAACTCCGAAACCAATTCGTATTCAAAATGCGTTTATATCAACGGATGAGGTTGAAAAGATAACAAATTATATATATTCCCAGGAAGGATATTCAAAACGATATTTCCTGCCTTCATTATATGATAAGAAAAAGGAAAGCCAGGGGGAATTTCTTGCAGATAAAGATCCGATGTTTGAAGAAGCAGCTCGTGTTATTGTAAGGCATCAGCAGGGTTCGGTTTCGCTGCTGCAGAGAAGATTAAAGTTAGGCTATTCACGTGCAGCCAGAATTGTTGATCAACTTGAGGAGGCTGGCATTGTAGGGGGCGCAGAGGGAAGTAAGGTGCGTTCGGTATTAATTGAGGATGAAGAACAGTTAGAAACTATATTGAGGGCTTTGTAAGAAAATGAAAATTCTAAAGATAATTTTACCGGTTCTGATACTTTATGGCGTTTTGCAAGCACAGACTCCGGTTATTCAGAATATTCAGAATAAATTCAGCAAGATAAATACTCTAAATGCCGACTTTTCACAGTCAAGCAGGATTAACGGCAGCCATAACAATTTTTCAACCAAAGGGAAGATCTATTATCAGAAAGATGATAAGTACAGAATAGAACTTAGGAATCAGGAAATAATCTCTGATGGCACAACTTTTTGGAATTTTAATAAAAAGACAAATAAAGTTGTCATTAATGATCTTAAAAACGAAAAATCAGCTTTTTCTTTTAAGAATTTAATCCAGGATTACCCCTCAAGAAGCAATGTTGAATCGGCAGGGCGTGAGACATTTGACGGCGAAAATTTAGATGTGACAAAACTTACTCCGAAAAAAAAGGGAGAAAACTACAGTTTAATAAAGATCTGGTCAGACCAGAATAGCCTGGTCAGAAGGGTTGAAATAACTGATAAAGCCGGTCTGGTAAATAGCTTTGAATTTTCAAATATCAGGCTTAATTCTGCAATTCCCTTAAGCAAGTTCAGTTTTGAACCTCCAAAAGGAAGTGAAGTCGTTGACCTCAGATAAAAGTACTCCGAGATTAAAGCCATCACTTGGTGTTGTTTTTTCATTCTTGCTTGCTGCTGTATTTCTCTATATTGCATTTCGCGGAGTAAGGGCACGCGATGTAATTGCCGATATTTCGCATGCCTCCTGGTTATGGGTTCTGGTATTAGCCGTGAGTCTTACGGTATCACATTTCCTCAGAGCCCTAAGATGGAAAGTTATACTTAAGTCAGTTAAGGCAGACACATCAATATTAAATCTCTTCGGTTCCCTAATGGTAGGCTATGGAGTAAATAACGTAATTCCTCGATTAGGAGAATTATCACGCCCGATACTTTTGGGTAAATGGGAAGGGATTTCGCGCACATCGTTAATCGGGACAGTTATTGTCGAAAGGGTAATTGATTCGGCAGCGCTTGCAGTTGCTGTGCTGATAAGTGTTTTTATTTATGAAGGTAATCTTTACGACAGTTTTCCATGGTTGAAGCCTGCAATGTATCTGGTTGCTGTTTTCATGGCGGCAATAATACTTTTTCTGTTTTTGATAATCAGGTTCAAAGAGAAATTTTATAATATTATTATTCGTATGGTTGGAAAGTTTTCAGGAAAAATAGCCGAAAAACTTTCCTATATTTTTAAAATGCTGACCTTAGGCTTTTCGACGCTAAAAGACTACAAAAGTTATATTTTTACTATTATACTAACGGCGATAATCACACTTTCTTATGCACTGAACTCTTATATCGGTTTTTTTACTCTTGGAATGCAGTTTATCAGGCCGGTAAGTTTTTCTATGGCATGGGTTCTTTATTGTATCAGTTCATTTGGTATTGTAATACCGACTCCAGGAGGGACCGGATCGTACCAGGCAATTACGAAGACAGCTGTCGTACTTTTATTTGGTTTCAGCAGTCAACTGAGTCTTGCATATGCAACAATAACCTGGTTTATATCTTACATTTTATCTATCCTTTTAGGGTTTGTTTTCTTTTTCTGGCTGAATCACCGGTATGCAAAGCGTACAGGCCGGAAATCTGAGCGTCTGGTTGACATATTAGAAACCAATTTGGATAGTTTATGAAAAAATACATTTTTATTCTGTTTTTTTTCTTTTCTGTTGCAGTAGAGTTAAATGCACAAATATGTGTAAGCGGGGGTATGGGAATTGACCTGACCAATACCTCTTCATTAAATGATTATATATCATTGAATAATGGAGAAAGAAGGGCGGATTTTAATACAAATGTGGAGTTCTTTGGTGAGATAGGTTATATGATAAATCCCGGGCTTCAGATCGGGGCGGAATACGCACTGGGGTTAAATTCATATAACAACAGCCGTTTAGGGTATTACGATCTTTCATATAATAATCATATGCCCTCAGCTTTGGCTTACTATGTTATTTCGGGTCAGGGATACCGGTTTAAGTTTGGAGGCGGAGCCGGCTACAGGTTCATCTCACTTGATGAAGCACGGGCAAATTATACTGTCCCATCTCATTATACTGCTTCAGGTATTGGCTTTCTTCTAAGAGCAGACGGAAATACTACGCTAGGAGGCAATTTATTTGCCGATATTTCAGTGCACATGCGTATGGATTATGTGGGCGAGCTTAAGGGGGAAAATACTGCAATGGTAAACTATTTTGCTCAGCAGAAGGTAAATCTGAATTCCTTTGCTGTAGGAATACGCCTGGGACTGTCTTATTATTTCTGATAATCTTTAAACAAATCACATTTGTACGATTTTACTATAAATAATCACACTATTACGACATTATTTAATCAAAGGGGATCAAATGAATCTACTGCAGGCAATTCTTTTTGGTATTATCCAGGGTTTGTCCGAATTTTTACCAATCAGCAGCACTGCTCATCTTACACTTACCGGAAAGTTATTAATAAATGATATAATTGACCAATATCCTGACAGATGGACTGCTTTTATGGCAGTAATACAGTTAGGTACGCTCTTAGCTGTACTGATTTATTTCAGAAATGACCTTATTAACATTATTCGTGAATTTATAAAAGATAATTTAACCCATCGTAAGAGTTTTAAAGACCAGGGGATAAATTCCAGGATGGGCTGGTATATTGTTATCGGCACTTTACCTGTAGTAATTATCGGCCTGGTCTTTAAGGATTATATTGAAGGTGCATTTACGAAAAATCTTATAGTAATTTCACTCAGTTTAATAATTCTTGGAATACTTCTGGCTATTGCTGAAAAGGTAAGCTCATTTAGAAAAGATATTAATCACCTTAGCTGGGTGGATTCTCTAGTTGTAGGAATTGCACAATCTTTTGCTCTTATTCCCGGATCATCACGATCAGGCACGACGATTACAGCAGGTTTATTTTTAGGTTTTACCAGGGAAACAGCTGCAAGATTTTCTTTTTTACTAAGTATTCCGGCAGTTTTAGCAAGCGGACTTTTAGAGCTTAAGGAATCTTTACCATTTTTAGACAAAACCATGACATTAAACCTGGTTTTTGCTACTTTAGCCGCCTTTATTTCAGGCTATTTTGCTATAGATTTTCTCTTAAAGTTCTTAAAGCGAAAAAGCACCTTTGTTTTTGTTTTTTACAGAATTATTTTAGGGGTTCTTATTTTAACTTTAATTGGTTTTAATATAATAAATCCATAATTCACAAATTCAGGAGGAATGGATAAATGTACAAATTAGTTTTTTCAGTACTTTTGATGGCCTTGTGTTTGGGATGCCAGAACAAGCAGAACCCTGAAGGCAAAACAAGTGATTCAACGACAGCTCAAACAGACTCCTCAGGCAGAAAGACACTTGAAATCGATATGGCTGCAATTGACAAAATGATAAGTAAATCTCCTGATTCGGTTACTGTAGCCACAATTAAGACAAAACTCGGAAATTTTGAAGTTGAACTATACACTAAAGATGCTCCGAAGACAACTGCTAATTTTGTTGGTCTAGCTATGGCCGGTTATTATAATAATGTAATATTCCACCGCATTGCAAAAGGATATGTTATTCAGGGTGGAGATCCTTCAGGCACTGGTGCCGGCGGGACAAGTATATATGGACCAAGCTTTGAAGATGAATTAGATCCAAAGACACAGAGCTATAAAGAGGGTTATCAAAGAGGTGTTGTGGCAATGGCTAACCGTGGAGAAAATACTAATTCATCTCAGTTTTTCATTATACTAAACGATGCCCCACAACTTCCAAAGAACTATACTATATTTGGAAAAGTGATAAAAGGTATGAATGTAGTTGATAAGATTGCTTCAGGTAAGATTACGCCAGTAATGGGACCAACAGATGGAAAGCCTGTTGAGCCGGTTGCTATGGAACAGGTGACAATTGAAAAAAGGTCCAAAAAGTTAAACAGTATTTTTGATGCACGATAATAATTCTTAAATAATAAATTATAACAGTCCGGTAATCTTAAAAAAATGGAGATTACCGGACAGTTTTTAAGCTTTGTAACTTCCCATATTGTAATTCCCTTATATTGATCCAATGGCTAAAAGTAAAGTACCAGTCCAATCAGTTTTTACTCTCTCGAAGTTCCTAAAGAAGGAGACACTGCTCCCAATATACTTCTTTTTTGGTGAGGATACATACAGTATTGAAAACGCAGTACGTGCGGTTGAAACTGTAGTTCAGCCTCTTTTATCATCAGATTTTGATAAAGAAGTTATAAGCGGAAAAGACAGGACAATTTCTGAAGTAATCGATCTGGCCTCAGCCTTTCCTTTTGGGTCAGAGAAGAAGATGATAATACTAAAGGATTTTGATGAACTGAAAGGTGACAAAAAAACCTTTACACATTATGTTAAAAATCCTCCGGCTTTTACAATTCTTGTTATAACCAGGCATGGCTCGATCTCAAATCTTGAGGCCGAACCTTATCATGCTTTAAGAAGCTATAACTATTTATTTGAGGCAAATGAATTAAAAGGTGAGGAACTTATTAGCTGGATTGTTAAATATTCAGCAAGAAAACAGAAAAACATAACACCCGAAAATGCCGCAATGCTGGTAAGTATAGCAGGTGAAAACAGAAGCCTTATTGAAATGCAGCTTCAGAAAATATTTGCATATCTGGGGGATGACAAGGAGATTACACACGAAGTAATCCAAAAACAGTCGTCTGCTTTAAAGGAATACACAATTTTTGACCTTCAGAATGCAATCGGACAAAGAAATAAACTTAAGGCAATGGAAGTGGCTACCAATCTTTTAGATAAAGGGAAGGAGGCTTTATTTATAATTGTGATGCTGACACGGTATTTCATGGCAATTGCTCAAATTCCGGAGCTTGAGAAGAATAATACACCGGATCCGGAAGCAGCAAAGATAATAGGTACGCACTCGTTTTTCTATAAAGATTACAAAAAGGCAAGTCTATACTATAGAGACGTAAAACTTCTTAAAGCTATCAGGGCACTGTTTAATGCAGATCTGGCAATAAAAACATCTACCACAGATTCAAAAACGGTAATTACAATGCTTTTGGCT
>JBLNEL010000100.1:0-13377 GCA_050262615.1 Bacillota bacterium | reverse complement strand
TGAGAGATTCAGTAAGATCTATTCTCTGATGAAGCTTGCATATTTTCATCGTAAATATGATGTTAACGAGCTAATTTATTCGCTTATTGAATTTTCAATTATTTCGCGTAAAGAAGGACTTCTTACGCTTGAAAAGCATCTTGACAGGCTTTCATATCATTATCCAAGAAAACTTGTCAGGCTGGTTGTAGACGGGACAGATGCCGAGTCATTGCAGAACATTGCCTATGCAGAGATGAAGGCAATGCAGGAGAGGCACTTTTCGAACATAGTGATATTTTCAAAAATGGGGGGGTATGCCCCCACTATGGGAATTTTAGGTACAGTCATGGGTCTGGTAATGACGCTTGCAAATGCAGGTGGTGATCCGAACAATTTAATACATAATATAGCTACTGCATTTATTGCTACTTTATGGGGAGTATTCAGTGCAAATCTTATTTGGCTTCCAATTGGTGATAAGTTAAAGCAATGTCATCTGGAAGAAAGACATATGATGGAGATCTCTTTGGAGGGAGTACTGGCACTACAGAGTGGGGAGATCCCGTCGGTAGTCAAAGCCAGGCTGATAAGTATGCTTCCGCAAAGCGAACAAGAAAAAATAATGGCTTCTTAGAAACAGAAGACGCCATTTTTGCCGAAGAGGGTGACAAGGACAGGTATTTAATTACCTATGCCGATCTGATCACTTTACTGCTTGGGCTTTTTATTATTCTTTACGCTATTTCCAATGTAGATCAGGCAAAATACCAGAAGGTGGTAAGTGCGGTAGGTAATGTGCTTGGCATGAAGGAAAACGGTCAGGCAATTGCCAGGATATCAAGCGGGCAGTTTGATATAAAGAATAAAATTGAACCTGTAAGCAGTCTGAAAGATCAGCTGCAGAGGGTAGTAACAGATAATTCGCTTGGTAATTCAATTCAGCTTGAAGAAAACGAACGTGGAATTACCATACATATATTAGACGATATTTTGTTTGCATCGGCAAATGCCGAGATAAATGAAGGTTCAAAGACCATACTGAACAGGCTTGCAGCAGTAATAAAGACACTGCCGAATGACATAAGGATAGAAGGGCATACAGACAATGTGCCTATAAATTCAACTGTTTATACCTCGAACTGGCATCTTTCGGTTGCAAGAGCCTTAAATACGGCGTATTACCTGATAAACAATGACGGTCTTTTACCCGAAAAGGTATCAATAGTAGGATATTCGGAATACCGTCCGGTAGCCTCAAACGATACTCCCGAAGGAAGGCGTAGCAATAGACGTGTAGATATTGTAATTTTGAAGAAATAAACTTTTATATACTTGCAAATGAAAATAACAACAAATCAGTTCGGTGAAATTGAATTTGATGAATCAATGCTCATTGAATTCAGGGATGGAATAATAGGGTTTGAAGAACTTAAGAAGTTTCTCCTGATAAATTCAGGCGATGAACTCTTATTATGGTTAACTTCAATAGACGAGCCGGAGATCGTTTTTCCACTCTGCAGCGTAAGGATCCTTATGGATGATTACCCTGAAGAAAAAGAGTCAGAGGCTTTCGGCATAGTAAAGCTGGATCCTGACCCGCTTAAGATAACAATCAATCTTAAGGCTCCAGTATACATAAATCAGGAGAAAAAGAGCGGATTCCAGAAGATTTTAGATGAAGATAACCTACCTATTGATTATATTCTCTTCAAAGAAAATTAGCAGGTAAGATTATGCTTATATTATCCAGAAAACTGAATGAAGAAATCCGGATCAGTGCCGATATTGTCATTAAAATTGTCTCACTTTCTGAGACGCAGGTAAAGATCGGCATCGAAGCTCCGGGTGATGTTAAGATCCTGCGCGGTGAAGTATACGAGAAGATAAAAGAGAATACAATTGCAGCCTCAGCCTTAAGTAAGCAGAAAATATCTGAGGATATATCCAAATTAAAAGTTAATAAGATCAAAAAATAAATGGAACAAACCAGCAGAATTAGAGTTTTAGTTGTTGACGATTCAGATGTGATAAGGCATGCACTGAAGACCTTCTTTGAGGACTACAATTTTGAAGTACTTACATGTCTTGACGGCCTGGAAGGGCTGCAGAAGGCGGCAGAATTTAGGCCAAATCTTATATTCCTTGACCTGATGATGCCGAACTTTGACGGGCTTAAGATGCTTGCAGTCTTAAAAGTGCTTGATAACCTTAAGAATATCCCGATAATTGTGATAAGTGCAAATACAGACAGGCGGAATGTTTTAGCTGCAATTGAAGGCGGAGCCGACCGAGTGCTCTCAAAGCCTTTACAGAAGGAAATGATAATTAAGTCGGTAAACGAAATCTTAGGAAGCGAAACTTTATCCAAATCAAAGAAAAAGAAAGTAATATCAGACGGAGAGAAGTCCGATATACAGAAAAACCTGGTAAGATTTTTTCTGAATGGTTATCCTGAAAAGAAAAAGAGGATACAGACTGCGCTTGAATCAAAAAACAAAGATCTGCTTAGAATAGCCGCACACGAGATCCGGGGAAACGGCGGGACGATAGGTTATCAGGATCTGAGCACAATAAGCGGTGAGATCGAGGACAAGATAATTGCCGGCGATATTGACTGGTCTTTTATAGAGGCAAAGTGCGAAGAGATCTTTGCAATGGTAAATCAAATTGAAAACTCTAACCAAACCCAGGGAAAATAAAAAATGTTCATACTCGTTGGTGGAGCTATTGTTCTTGTTGCTGTGGTAGTAGGTTTTATGCTTTCAGGTGGGCAGCCGCTATTATTATTTCAGCCATATGAGCTTCTTGTTATCGGCGGGGCAGCCATAGGGAGTCTTCTGATCAATGCTCCGTTATCACTTATAAAGAAAATTGTTGCTGCAATTCCTGCTGCTATTTCATTTAAGGGGAGTCATAAGGAAGATTACCTGGAACTGTTAAAGGCGTTTAATGATCTTTTTCTTGTTGCTCAGCGGGATGGTTTAATTGCAATTGAAAAGCATATAGAAAAGCCTGAAGAAAGCGAAATTCTTTCACGAAACAAAAAATTCATTAAAGATAAATTTGCCAGAAGCTTTTTCTGTGATACAATGAAAGTAATGCTCTCAGGCGGTGTTCCTCCGCATGAGATTGAGGCACTGCTGGATACAGAGATCGAGACATTTGAGATGGAGCAAAAGCCTATAGCGGCGACTCTCAGCAAGACCGGTGATGCGATGCCGGGACTTGGAATTGTTGCAGCGGTACTTGGTATAATTATTACCATGGGTGCAATTAACGATGGAGCCGAAGCCGTAGGACATCACGTAGCAGCAGCGCTGGTCGGTACATTCATGGGTATTCTTCTTTCATACGGATTTATAGGACCATTGGCTGGAAATATTGAGCTTAATTTAGAACACCAGGTGCGTTATCTTGAAACAATAAAAGCCTGTATAGTAGCATACGCTAAAGGAAACCCTCCGATCATAGCAGTTGAGATAGCAAGGCGCACTATTTTTACTGATGAAAGGCCATCGTTCCAGGAACTTGAAAATTACATCAGGGGCAAGAAGGATTAAAGATGAGTCTCGGAGAAGGCGGCGGCCCGATAATAATACAGAAGAAGAAGAAAGGCCACGGCGGGCATCATGGCGGCGCCTGGAAGGTTGCCTATGCTGATTTCGTAACGGCAATGATGGCCTTGTTTATTGTGCTCTGGATATTAGGTCAAAGCCAGGAAGTAAAAAGTGCGGTTTCAGGTTATTTTAAAGATCCTGCCGGATTTAACCTTAATAAAAGCAAAGGTGTCTTAAACGGCAAAGGTCCTTCGATCATGGATATGAACACCAAATCCGAAATAGACTTTAAGGAAAAGGAAAAGCAAAAACTGGCTTTAATGGGGGAAACTATCTCTCAGGAGTTAAAACAAAGTCCTGAGTTTAAAGACCTTCAGGATCAGATTAAAATAGAGTTTGTCGATGAAGGGCTGAAGATTGAAATTCAGGATTCCTATAAGGACTGTTTTTTTGAAATAGGCACTTCCGAACTAAAGTCTGAGGCAAAACATCTGCTTGAAAGAATAGGCAGCGAACTTGCCAAACTTCAGAACAATATAATGGTCGAAGGCCATACAGACGCAAGGCCATATAGCGGCAACGGCGTTGGATATACGAATTTTGAACTCAGCGCCGAAAGGGCAAACTCTGCACGCCGTGCCCTTACAATGGGCGGACTTAAGCAAACGCAGGTCGATGAGGTCAGGGGCTATGCTGATAAAAAGCTGAAGAATACCCAGGATCCATTCGATGTAACCAACCGTAGAATAAGTATAATTGTAAAATATATCGGATCAAAAAATGGATAAGAAGATAATAATTGTCGAAGATGACCCATTTACCCAGGAATTTTATAAATACCTGTTTTCGAAGACGCAATATAAGACAATTACAATGGAAGACGGCGATAAGCTGATGGAGATACTTCACACAGAAAATGCCGGTCTAGTAATAATGGATATAAACCTGAAAAATACATATATGAACGGCGAAAAAGTCGATGGTGTTATTCTTTCAAAACATATAAAAAACAGCGAAAATCTATCAAAAATAC
Source organism: Bacillota bacterium (assembly GCA_050262615.1). Lineage (GTDB taxonomy): Bacteria > Bacteroidota > Ignavibacteria > Ignavibacteriales > SURF-24 > JAUZPB01. The sequence continues at coordinate 8,805 of JBLNEL010000100.1, read as the reverse complement.
CTGTTTTACTGGTTACAGCGTACCAGAAAAATATTGGGCCAAATAACTACTTTGAAGATAGCCTTGCAGATGATTATATTGTAAAACCTATACTTGATTATAACGAATTGCTTAATAAGGTTAATAATTTAATTTCAAAGAATTAGTTGCGGATAATCCATAATGGTAAAAGACAGAGTTTTAATAGTTGAAGATGAGGAAGATACCCGGTTTATACTCGAGCGGCTTCTGAGTAAAAATGACTATGAGGTCAAAACCGCCAAAAACGGTTCTGAAGCTCTGGAAATTGTTGAGCAGTATCAGCCTAAAGTAATAATTGCCGACTGGACGATGCCGGTTATGGACGGGCTTGAACTATGCAACATTATTAAAAAAGAAGAAAAAACAAAGCTCATTTATTTTATTCTGCTTACAGCCAGGGCTTCACTGAAGGACAGGGTTATGGGGCTTGATATCGGGGCGGACGATTTTCTGGTAAAGCCGGTTGAAAACCAGGAACTATTAGCCAGAATACGTTCAGGCATTAGGATTCATAACCTTCAGAATGAGCTAAAGAGCATTGAACATAATAAAGCCCTTGTTGAAATGGCATGCACAATTGGCCACCAGATAAACAATCCTTTAAGCAGCCTGATAATTTCCTTAAAAACACTTCAGGAAGAACTCGGAGAGGCAAAGGCCAAAAAGCTTGATGAGGATTTCTATATTATTAATGAATCAATTGAAAGAATAAAGAAGTTCGTACAGGCATTGGTTAACCTTGAAAATCCGGAAATAGTTAACTATACCTCAGACAGCAAGATGATAAGAATAAAACCTTAAAGCAGCTGATTTTCCTTTTTCAGTTCTCCCCACAGTTTTGTTTCCCTTTATACAGCGCCTGCTGTTACTTTCCCCAGCAGAACCCGAATTAATCCTCTCAACATTAAGCATAACTTTACGATAATAGTAAAAGGAAATATGCATGCTTGACAGAATAATAAATATCAGAACAGAACTAGACTTAAATGGGAAAGGGTACACAGGCCCGGACGGCAGGACAAGAAGCCGGTTCCAGTCTAAAATAGCTTTGGGTGATAAGATCAGCTTTTCACCTGCGGTTCATTATTTGTCAAGAATTAACTGGCAGCTTAAGCAGATAGTAAGTAATCAGAAAGATAAAATAAAACTTACTTTTCTTGTCTCCGACTTTGAATTTCATGCTGAGATTGACCTGCTGAAATTCAACAGTGAGGATCGCCAGTTATTTGATATTATAAAAGATTTTGATCTTCCGGAACGGAATGAAAAAATTATCCTTACGGTTTCAGTAGCAAAAAAGGACTACAGTTTCAGAGATGACATCCAGGTAATTGAACTGAATGCTTTAAGAAGTCTGTTTGAAAGGATAGTTTTCCTGGAAGTTCAGGGGGAAATTAATAAGTATGACAGTAAAGCGTTAAACAGGCTGATGGATGAAATTAGCCTTAATATTATCAAAGAATTTGAATATATTAACACTGCATTTTTTACGCTGGTTGAAAAACTTATCCCGGGAAACAATCTCCAGGGGTTAAAATTTAATGCGCAGACAGAACCTGTAACTATTGAGAAAATAAAAGCATTAACAAATGGTTAGCAATTCCTTTAACAATAAGATTCAATATTCAGAAAAGGCTCCTAAAAGATTCGAATCTATTGAGGATTTTAAATCACTCGAAGCATTCCCTGATACCAAGTCAATGGTGATTGCCGACTCTCTGGGCAATATTGTATATTCAAACCATACTTTTGAAGCTTCTTTCGGTCTGAATGAAGGCAATAATTTTAATGCTCTTGAATCAGAGCCGGATATTAATTCACTTATCGAAGGGCTTGCCGGCAGCAGATACAGCAGTTTTCATTGTGAGCTTGTTTACACAGGTGTGGATAATTCCTCGTGCAGCAATTATTATGTAGATATTGAACGTATTCTGGTAGGCGAGGGTGAATATTTTGTTTTTATTTTCTCTTCACTTGAAGAAAGGCAGAAACTTGAAAATAAAATAAACACACTGCATAATGCGCTGGAGTTTGGAAACGTGCCTGTTATAATCACCGATCATGAAGGGAAAATAACCTATTCTACTAAATCCTTCGAGCGCATATTAAATACAAGCATTGAGTTTTTATATAACAGATATATAACCGATATTCTTTCGAATCTGCTTGACGAGCCTGAACTCGAAGAAGTAAGGCTTAGGATAGCAAACTTTGAGAAATGCACCAAGGTAGTTTCTGACATTAATGAAGACGGAAACCTCTGGTATTTTGAACTTACCATTAATCCGGTTAAAAAGGATGAATCGGATCTCTTTAATTTTATTGTTACTGCCAATGATATAACAAATTATGTTCAGAAGAACAGGATAATAAAAAGATCCGAAGAACGACAGAGATCAATAATCAATAATATCTCCGACCTTCTGCTTATTGTACGAAGCGGAAACGAAAAGCTTTATTTCGAAAATGCAAACGACAACTTTTATGAGGTTTTCGGCATTAAGCGTGAAAAAGTTTTAGAAAAGGAGATTGAGGAGGTTTTTGACGAACACTTTCTTCTTATATTAAAGCAGGCAATTAAGAATCTGGTTAAACTTAAAAATACTTATCAGGAATTCAGATATAAGAATTATATTCTTGACCGTGAGTATCTCGGGTCAATTACTTTTACTGAGGATCACTACGAAGAGCAGCGGATATTTATAGTATCATTGAAGGATATTACCGAACAGCTCTTAAATGAAGAGAAGCTGAGAAAAGCCTATCAGAAAGAGACACATGTAAATAAGCTTAAAAGTTCATTTCTGGCTAACATGTCGCACGAAATCCGTACGCCGCTTAATGCGATCGTAGGATATTCTGAACTGATTGAAGATGACGTAAAGTCTGGCAGTGTGGATTCGGCTATGGAGTTATTTCCATATTTGAAGGAGGGCTTTAACAGGCTGCTTAGTCTGGTTGATAATATACTCGAGGTATCGCTAATTCAGTCAGGCGAGACAGAGTTTGATATTGTTGCTACAAATGTTGGGGAAGTGCTTAAAAGCGTATACCGCAATATGATGCATTTTGCCTTAGATAAGACAATGCTCTTTGATATTGAAATGGAGAACGAGGAACTTTCTATAAAAGCCGACAGGTCAAAGCTTGAGAAAATAGTAACTGTGCTGGTTGACAATGCAATTAAATACACCGATCAGAACGGCAAGATAAGACTTAAGAGCTTTTACGACGGAGCTGCAAAGATCACAATTTCAGATACAGGAAAAGGTATTGCGCAGGAGAATATTGCACGAATCTTTGAGCCGTTTGCACAGGAAGATGAAGGGCATACAAGAAAATATGAAGGAGCAGGATTAGGTCTTACGATTGCTTATAACCTGACAAAACTTATGGGTGGTGAAATTGTTGTAGATAGTGTAATTAATCTGGGTACTACAATTACGCTTATATTTCCATGTACCCATCCAGGCAGCTGACGAGTTCCAGGCCTTAGATTTTTTTATAATCCCTGCATTATTATAATCAAAATTAATTATCTGCGGCAGTTAGCAAACAAGTCCTCCCAAATGCAAATTGGTCCTTATATCAGCTCTCAGGTCCGTTCACATAGTTCATGTTCATTATTCATGGATAGAATTCAAATTCCATCTCCTCAATTCATAATTCCTGCCTGCCGGCAGGCGGACTTAATTCTTAATTCATAATTTACTTTATACTGCTTTTTCTTTAACTTTTCGGATCAAAATAAAGAAAGTTGACATATGAGACCAAAAAACCTGTTTTATCTGCTACTGATCACCTTTTGTGCATTAAGCATTAAATCATTTACTTTTGCACAGGACACATCACAAACATTTCTTGACCTTAAGGCCACAGGAGTTGAAGAATTCCTGGCTAAATATCCGCAGTATGACGGAAGGGGAACAATTCTGATAATACTGGATACGGGTGTTGATATGGGAATTGACGGATTAAAGACCGCATCTACCGGTGAGACAAAAATGGTGGATGTAAGGGATTTTACAGGACAGGGAGATATTGAGTTCTATGATACAAAACTCAGCGATGACAAGCAGGAGATTGTGCTTGCTGATGCTTCAGCTAAAGTCACAGGCGCTTTTATAACCATAGGCAATCAAGAGCAAAAACTTGCAATAAAGGGAATAAATAAACTTCCGCTTAAGGCAGCTGACGATAAGTACTATATTGGCAATTTTGACGAGAACAGATTCAAAAACTCAAATTCAAATGTGCGTGACTTAAACGGAAACGGAAAATTTGATGATAATTTTGTTGTAGTCGTCTTCAAGACCATGCAGAACGGGGAAGAATTCTGGGTGGCCTACTTCGACATTAATGCTGATGGGAACATAGCAGACGAAAAGCCTTTGCGCAGCTACAGCGAAAAGTTTGATACCTTCCAGATACCGAATCCATCAAAGATACCTCCTTTTAATTTTGCAATTAACATATTCCCCGGAGAAAAGAAGCTAAATGTTTTTTATGATGACGGCGGACACGGCACGCACGTGGCCGGGATTGCAGGGGGGTACCAGATAGGTAAAGAAAAGCATTTCAACGGTGTTGCCCCAGGCGCAAAGATGATAGCATTAAAGATCGGTAACAACACTATGTCAGGCGGAGCAACAGTAAGTGAAAGCATGAAGAAAGCTTTTATTTATGCCGACAGTCTTTCAAAAAAACTAAAAGAGCCATGCATAATAAATATGAGCTTTGGCATAGGGAGTGTTATTGAAGGGAATTCCGATATGGAAATGTTCCTGCAGGAACTCTTAAGAAAGAATCCTTATTTATATGTATGTCTTTCAAACGGCAATAACGGTCCCGGGCTTTCGACAGCCGGGCTGCCTGCTTCGTCAAAATATGCATTCTCATCGGGTGCTGTACTGACAAAAAGTGTTGGCCGCGATGTTTATGGAGCCAATCTGGATGAAGATGTTATACTTCATTTCAGCTCAAGAGGCGGTGAAGTGCCAAAGCCAGATGTTGTTTCTCCGGGAGCATGTGTTTCTACAGTTACCAACTATTCGACCAGCGACAGACTTTGGGGGACAAGCATGGCCTCGCCTTACAGTGCAGGAGTGATGTCTTTACTATTAAGTGCAGCTAATCAAAAATATCCTGATATTAAGGTCCCATCACAATTGTTATTTAAGGCAGTCCGCCAGGGGGCAGTAAAGTTCAAGGGATATAACTATGCAGATCAGGGTGCAGGCTATATAAATGCTCCGAACGCATTTAACCTACTCGAGAAGTACATCCGTGATAAAGAATATAAAAATCCGGAAGATTATACAATTTCAGCCTATTCTCCTTCGATGCCCAACGGCAAATCACCGAATCTTTACTTCAGGAACGGGCTGGTTATTTCAAAGGAAGACACATATAACTTTAATGTTTCAAGAGTAAATGCTCTTTCAGCTGAGAAGTTCTATCGAACATATAACCTTCAGAGTGATAGTGACTGGTTAATTGCGGTACAGAAAAAGACATATCTGAGAAATCAGCAGTCTACGTATGTTTCTGTAAAATTTGATAAGTCAAAGATGGCAGAGCCCGGAGTTTATTCAGGGAAAATTACAGCTTACCGTGATGATGCTTCGAAATTCCCGGAATTTGATATGTTTGCAACAGTAATAATTCCCTATGAATTCAACAGAAGCAATAATTACAGTTCAAGCTGGGAAAATGAAAAGCTTATGCCCGGCAAACATAAAAGATATTATATTAATGTTCCTGCAGGAGCAGGCGCAATGAATGTAAAGCTAAGCACACCTAAGAAAGGATATTCGCAGACTGTATACAGGCTGTTTGATCCCGATGGAGTAAATATATATACATCAGCACTGATTTCTTCAAACAATAAGGAAACTGAAGTAATTGCAAGTCACCAGAACCTTAAGCCAGGTGTTTATGAGTTAGTTGTTCATGGATACTTTACAGCAAAGGAACTGTCTACCTACAATCTTTCAGTTGAATTCAGCGGAGTTAAAGCAGCAGTCGAAACTCCTGTAGTAAGCAGTGAAAATAAGTCGATCAGAATCGAAAACAACTTCGATCAGGTAAGAAGTTATCAGGTAAGCGGAAAACTCCTTGGATACAAGAAGGATTTTGATGCCGTTTTTTCTAAGACTGACAACTTCAGTTATGATTTTGTTCTTAGAAAAGATGAAGCTTCAAAAGAGTTCGAAGTTAATATAAGTAAAGAAGACTTCAATAAATTTACTGACTTTTCAGTCTTGATTTATGATGAGTCGGGTAAAGCAATTATAAAGGATGGGCTTAACTATCCAAACGGAGTTATAAGCGTACCAAATACATTCGGCAAGGCTGACAGCACGAAGTTAAAGCTGGTCATGGTGCCTGCATTTGCAATAAAGGCAGGAAGTGCAAAGGTTAAAGTAACAGAGACAACTGATATGACAGCACCTGTTGAATTTGAAACACAGTCAAATCATTCGACACAGGTCGAGTGGTATCCGGCAGTTGAAAAGACAATAGAGTTAGGCTTTGACAAACCATCATACTATTGTCCAAAGGATTCAAGTCCTTATGGTAAACTGTATCTGAAGTCAGCAAAGTCAGACAAAACAGAACTGGAAATTCCATTTTTACTAAAATAAAACTGATCAATAGGAGAAAATAATTTATGAGCAGTGAGCATGTACCAAAGAATAACGGCGGATTGCCTGTAAATGCTTATACTGAATTAAAGCCGGGAGAGGAATATGTACCGGTAATGATACCGCAGAAGACTTTCCCGGAAGTTACTGTCTGGTCTGTAATGTGGGGCTTAGTAATGTCTGCCATATTTTCGGCAGCAGCTGCATATCTTGGACTTAAGATCGGGCAGGTTTTCGAAGCGGCAATACCGATTGCAATCATAGCAGTAGGGCTTTCGACTGTATTTAAGAGGAAAAATGCTCTTGGTGAGAATGTAATTATTCAGTCAATAGGAGCCACCTCGGGAGTTATCGTAGCCGGTGCGGTCTTTACCATTCCTGCTCTGTATATATTGAATCTGCATGTACAGTTCTTTCAGGTTTTCCTAGCCTCATTATTCGGCGGATTTTTAGGAATATTGTTTTTAATTCCATTCAGGAAATACTTTGTTGCTGAAATGCACGGGAAATTTCCATTTCCTGAAGCAACTGCAACAACCGAAGTGCTTGTAGCCGGCGAAAAAGGGGGGGGGCAGGCATTTGTACTGGTTATTGCAGGATTAGTTGGCGGTTTATATGACTTTATAATTCAGACATTCGGATGGTGGAGTGAGGTTTTTACAACAAGAGTTGTTGAAGCAGGACAGAGGCTTGCAGACAACTATAAGCTTGTCTTCAGAATGAACGTTGGTGCTGCTGTAATGGGTTTAGGATATATTACAGGCTTAAAGTATACAGCAATAATTGCTGCAGGTTCGTTTGTTTCATGGTATGTAATGATCCCGGTCGTCAGCTATATCGGCCAGGCAATATCAACCCCATTAGGCGTAAATGTTACGCTTTTAATAAAGGATATGTCGCCGGAGCAGATATTTTCAACCTATGTACGCCATATTGGCATCGGCGGAATTGCAATGGCAGGGATAATTGGAATTATACGTTCTTCAAAGATAATTGCTTCAGCTTTCTCGCTTGCAGTTAAAGAGATCTTTGGCGGAAAGACAAATCATACAGACAAACTAAGAACGCACAGAGATCTTTCGATGAAGATCATTGTGATAGGAATTCTTGTTACAGCGGCATTAGTATTTGTATTTTTCTTATTCGGTGTAGTTACAAATATTACACATGCAGTAGTTGGTTTGCTTATAGTTCTTGTAATATCATTTCTTTTTACAACAGTTGCAGCAAATGCAATTGCGATAGTCGGAACAAATCCCGTTTCAGGTATGACACTTATGACACTTATCCTGTCATCAATTGTGCTTGTTTCAGTAGGACTTACAGGTGAAGCCGGTATGGCATCAGCGCTTATAATAGGCGGTGTTGTCTGCACGGCTTTATCGACAGCAGGCGGCTTTATTACTGACCTTAAGATAGGTTACTGGCTTGGCACCTCACCGTACAAGCAGGAGACATGGAAGTTTGTCGGTACAATCGTTGCTTCAGCAACAGTAGGCTGGGTTATACTTATATTAAATCAGACCTATGGATTTGGTCCGAATTCAAGTCTGGTTGCACCGCAGGCAAATGCAATGGCAGCAGTAATTAAGCCTTTAATGTCGAATCAGCCAGCTCCATGGATGCTTTATGTTGCCGGTGCTTTTATGTCGCTTATTCTTACAATTATTGGTGTGCCTGCACTGGCATTTGCTCTTGGAATGTATATTCCGCTTGAATTAAACACTCCGTTATTAGTCGGCGGACTTATTTCTCATTTTGTTTCGACAAGATCAAAAAATGAGGAACTTAACAATGCAAGGCGTGAACGCGGTACTTTAATAGCATCAGGTTTTATTGCAGGCGGCGCCTTAATGGGTGTTGTAAGTGCAATAATGAGATATAAGGATATTAATCTTGTTAACACAGAGTGGTTTGAATCAAATTCAGCCCAGCTTGTTGCAATAATGATGTTTGCAATTATTTGCGCTTATATGATCTGGGATTCGTTAAGAGCAAAAACCGAAGAATAAAAAATTAAAAAATAATTTTTATATTTTAAGCATGTCATTTCTTAAGTGGAATGGCATGTTTTATTTTAAATAAGGATATCTAATTGATTAGGAGAATTAATGCAAGAGAGCTTTAATGGTGTTTC
>JBLNEL010000099.1:0-5733 GCA_050262615.1 Bacillota bacterium | reverse complement strand
TTTTTCATTACGAAAAGTCTCTCCTGATTATTAGTTGTTTTGAATATAATATTGACATAAAAGAGCCAAATTGGATGGCTTGAAATGGGAACGTTGGAATGTTGTAGCGCGGTCGGTTCCCATAATTCTGTAGAATTATTACAAGAACAAACTCCATTTTTTAAAATTTGATGCACAAAATTAATCCATTACTCTTTAAAAAACAAAAGAAATCTGGGGTAAAAATTAAAAAACTTAGGTTAAGGCCTAAAATATTTAGGTAAAGTAAGGAGAAATGTTTTAATTGGCTTAGCAATATCTATTAAGTAAAATAACCCTGGAATTATAAAACAGCTAGAATTATGAGGAAAATGAAATTAAGGGTTATAAATCGCAATGAGTATCTGAATTAAGAATAGTGCTGAAAATCATAGATTATAGCCGAAAGTATAGACTGCTATTGTAAATGAAAATTAGAACCTAATGTGAAGATTAGAATTTAATGTGAAGATTAGACCTTAAAATGAAGATAGAGGTCAGGCTGTTACGTTTACAAGTGAGCCGGTATAACTGTAGCTGTGATTGTTAGTAAATATACTGTAAAGTTTGTCCTGCGGCGTCTCAGATGCGCTGTTCTCCTTAAGCTTCTCCATGTGTTCGCCAGGTACTGTTACCACAAAACCGTTCTCCGGAATGTTAAGGTACTGCGCAAACGAGGTCTTAGGGGCGCTTTCCTCTGTCTTCTTAGCCTCAGGTCTGGTGTAAATCCTGGCATTTAAGCCGGGACGGTTAATGTAAATCTCAAGTACGGTCTTAAATGATTCGCCGGATTTTGCAACCGGTGACTTTCTGCTTAGCTGAGGGTAAAGAATATCAACATAAAGTCCGGTTGTCTTGATTTCCGCATCAGTGCCTGCTCCAATCTTTTCTGAGGATACCCGGTTTATGTTAACCTGGTTGATGTCTTTGTAGGATGCTGTTTCAGCCTCAACCGGACGTATGGATCCCGTTCTTCTGACAGCATCTACATAGCCGGAATACCTTAAATGGGAATAAAATTCCACGCTGTTTACAAGACTAACATCCATTTAACTGATTTGTAACCTTCTACTTACCTTTCAATATTAAGGATTTATTATAAATTGTGCAAATTAATATTAAAGTCGCCTAATGTCCAGAGTCTCTTAATCCAAAGTCTTTTTGTACAGAGTCTTTTGGTCAGGAAGTTCAGGGCAGGGAAATTCTTATTTAAGGCATTTAAGAGGCGGAAATTTTTTAAGCGGGAGAGAATACTTACAGGGGGATTTTATAACCTGAGAAGATTTTTTGCTTAAGCTAACATATTTAACTAAATTTGTCCTTAAAGTTTTGGCTCTTAAGCATTTAGCGGCATAATTTATTATCGATAATATTTTGATTTTAAGGTTTTGTGAATTTAAGTAATGTAAATAATCTGCTGATTATCAGGTTAAGCTCTTTGGGAGATATTCTCCTTACCACACCTCTGATCCGGTCGATAAAAAAAATTAACAGGGAAATTAAAATTGACTTCCTTCTGCGTGAGGAATATAAAGATGCTCTTTTATATAATCCGTATATAAATAAACTGCATTTTTATAAAAGAACTGAAAATGATCAGCTCTTTGAGTCACTTAAGAAAAATAATTACCAGCTTGTTGTTGACCTCCAGAATAACCTCCGAAGCTCAAAACTTATTAATTATCTGAAGATCCCAGCTGTTAAATTCCATAAGCATTCTGTAGATAAATTCCTGCTTGTAAATTTTAAGATCAACCGGATGAAAGATCTGCCGCAGGTGCCTGTCAGGTATTCTGAAAGCCTGGAGGATTTTATACTAGATGAAGAAGGGCTTGATCTGTTCTTCCCTGAAGGTCTGAAACCGTCTTTAAAACCTGAAGATAATTTCGTGGGACTTTGTCCCGGGTCAAGACATTTTACAAAAATGTGGCCTGAGGAATATTATGTCGAACTTGGCCGTACCTTATCTGAAAATGGCTTTAATGTTGCTCTTATCGGCGGAAAATCTGACCGTGAGGTCTGCAGCAGGATCTCGGCTAAGATACCATCTTCAGTTGATTTAAGCTCTGATAACGATCTGCTTAAAACTGCAGCTGATATGAAAAACTGCCGCGCAATAGTCTGCAACGACTCAGGCATGATGCATACTGCTTGCGCAGTTAAAACTCCGGTTGCTGTCTTCTTCGGCTCTACGGTGCGCGAGTTCGGATTTGCTCCTTATAGGAACAATAATTTAATTTTAGAGAACAATTCGTTATCTTGCAGACCATGTTCTCATATTGGTAGGGAAAAATGTCCTAAGGGTCATTTTAAGTGTATGCTTGAAATTACTCCGGATAGAGCATTTAATGAAATTATTAGCATGATAAAGTGACATATTATGAATTTTTGGCCAACATTATATAACCTGTTCTTTCTTCCCCTGCTCTATGTATTATTTAAATTGGCAGGACTGTTTAATGCAAAAATTAAAAAGGGGATAACAGACAGGGAAAATCTTTTTGAAGATCTTCAGGCAAAGATTGCTTTCCTGGATAGAAACAGGAAAACAGTATGGTTCCATTCTTCATCTATGGGTGAGTTTGAACAGGCTAAACCTATAATCGAAAAACTGAAAGCAGAAAATAACATAAATATTATTACCACGTTTTTTTCTCCATCAGGATATCAGAATTCCAAAAAATATTCCTTCTCTGACGTAATAACCTATATACCATTCGACTGGCCAAAACAGGCAAAGAAATTTCTGGATTTAGTAAAGCCTGATGCAGCAATTATGATGCGTTATGATATATGGCCTAACTTTATCTGGAATCTTAAAGAAAGAAACATCCCCTGCTTTATTGTCGATGCAACAATGCGGGGCGATTCAAAAAGAATGCTTCCGCTGATAAAGGGCTTCCATAAAATACTTTTTAAGAATTTCACCGGTATTCTTACCGTTTCTGAATCCGATATGAAGAACTTCAGTTCTTTTGACATAAAAAACGGACAGCTCAAGGCTGTCGGCGATACACGCTTTGACCGTGTTTACCAGAAAAGCCTTGGCGCAAAAGAAAAGAAACTCTTTAAGGAAGATCTGTTCAAAGGTAAGAAAGTCTTTGTGGCAGGCAGCTCATGGGAAGCAGATGAAGAGGTGTTCCTGCCTGCATTTCTGAAACTGACTGAATATGATAATGATATAATTCTTATTCTTGTTCCGCATGAACCTACTATTCAGCACCTTGAAAAGGTAGAAGGTGAAATAGCAGGAAAATGTAGTTCGATCAGATTCTCTTACCTTAACGAGTATAAGGGGGAACAGGTAATTATTATTGATTCAATTGGTATACTCCTTACTCTTTACTACTATGCAGATGTTGCATATGTAGGAGGAAGTTTCAAACAGGGAATACATAATGTCCTTGAGCCTGCAGTTTACGGCATACCTGTAATTTTCGGCCCAAAGATTGAAAATTCCCAGGAAGCCAAAAAATTAGTTGAAATTGGCGCTTCAAAGGTAGTAAGAAATAAAAAAGAGGCTTACCGCACATTAAGGACATTATTCAGTAATGAGCCTTTAAGACAAAAAATGGGTCAGCTTTCATCTATGTACGTAAATCAGAATATCGGGGCCACTGCCCGTATACTGGAAGAACTCTATAAAACCATTCCATCCTGATTGCCCCTTTTTTTATCCCCCCTTTTTTTTGAGGGGAATATGCATTAAAATGATTAAAATCCAGATTAAGCTGCCCCGGAAATTTCGGAGCAGCCAGACTAATTTCCCTGCATTGAAACCACACAGACTAAAACACACAAACTAAAATATACATTCCCGAATTTGTTGGACTTATTTAATAATTATTGTAAATTCAATTAAGATCACCTACCTGCAGACTATAATCCGCTCAAAATGGCAATTATATTTTACAAACATAATCAGAGGGAGTGCTTATGACGACAATTCAAAGGTTTATGACAATTCAGCGTCACATTCTGGAGGGAGAAAAGGCTCATCCTGAGGCAACCGGTGAACTATCAGCTTTACTATCTGACCTTGTACTTGCTGCAAAGGTCATTTCACTGGAGGTTAATAAGGCTGGCTTAGTAGATATACTTGGATTTACTGGGAATAGTAACGTGCATGGAGAGGCAGTAAAAAAACTTGATGTTTATGCACGTGATATGATATACAAGGCAATGGATCATGGCGGACACCTCTGCGTTATGGCATCAGAGGAAGATGACGGTATGGTTCACATCCCGCCGCAGTTTAAAAAAGGCAAGTATGTCCTTATTTTTGACCCTCTTGACGGATCTTCTAATATTGACGTTAATATCAGTATCGGTACAATTTTCTCTATATATAAAAGAATAACTCCGGACGACGGCAGCTCAGGTACAATGGAAGATCTTCTTCAGCCGGGCTACAAACTTGAAGTTGCAGGCTATGTCCTTTATGGATCGAGCACAGTGCTGGTCTATACGACAGGACACGGAGTATTTGGCTTTACACTTGATCCGGCAGTAGGTGAGTTTATTTTATCACATGACGATATAAAAATTCCAAAAGAATCAAAGATCTACAGCATTAATGAAGGCAATTACAATTCCTGGTCGCCGGGACTTAAGAAATACATTCAGTACCTGAAAGAAGAAGATAAGCAGACGCGCAGACCATATTCCTCGCGCTACATTGGGTCGATGGTAGCAGATATTCACCGCAATCTGATTTACGGCGGAATATTTATGTATCCTGCAGATAAGAAAAATCCAAAAGGAAAGTTAAGACTTATGTATGAATGCAACCCTATGGCATTTATAGTCGAAGCTGCTGGTGGCAGAGCCTCTGATGGCTATAAAAGGATACTTGAAATTCAGCCCGAATCACTGCATGAAAAAACACCTGTTTTCATAGGAAATGAAGAGGATGTTAAACTGCTTGAGAAATTTTTGGCCGAAGAGGAAATAAAAGTACCGGCGTAATCTGCGAATTCTAAGTCCTAAAGCCTGAATTCTAAACAAATTTAATAGAAAATTAAACTTAATAGAAAATTAAACTCAAAGCGAGTTAGGATAAATAAAAAGGGGTTCAGTAAATCTGAACCCCTTTTAGATCAAATTAAATCTTTATTAAATTATTTTTTTACACTCTTTAATTCCTGGTCCAGTTTTCCAGCCAGTTCTTTTTCACCTATTCCAACTATCTTGATCTTGGTACTCTTAACTAATATTTCAGGTGCGTCGCCTTCTCCCATCACATATTTATATAAGCAATACCCAAGCCTGTTCCTGTCATTGTCGATTGGAATATTCTGCTTAAATTTGTCAACTATGTTATAAACCTGTTTTTCAACTGAGTCTTCAGGGAATCGCTTTGTTGCCGGAGGCGGTAAAGTCGTCATTATATCTATTCCTTATTTTTTTAATAACTTAAGACAAAAATAGTCAAGTCAGGGGAAATCCACAATAAACTTTTTAATGGGATAGGCAGACCGTTTTTTTTAATCTTCCAGCCTGATGTCTGTTAGACTGAAGGTCTACCTGCAAAGAATAAATGCATCCCGGTCATATCTTTGTTCCTTAAGATGCCAATCTATAATAATATTTTTTAAATATAATATTTATGCCGATTTTGTTACTTCCTGATCCTTATACTGCAGCTGATAAAGTCTGTAGTAGATCCCGCGTTTTGCCAACAGCTCCTGATGGGTCCCCATTTCCCTTAGTTCG
>JBLNEL010000098.1:0-42484 GCA_050262615.1 Bacillota bacterium | reverse complement strand
GGCAGAACTTTATTTTATAGACTTAAACAGATTGATATTAATGGCTTAACCGAATACTCTAGGATAATTGAAGTAGATGTCCCATTTACAGATGGCTTTTATCTGAAGCAAAACTACCCTAACCCTTTTAATAACTCTACAGTTATAAGCTACTCCCTTACAGAGGAGTCTTTAGTTTCACTTAAGCTTTATAATATTTCAGGCGAAGAGATTTATTCACTTATTAACCAAAAGCAGCTCCCGGGAGAATACCAGTTCAGACTGGACGTTTCAAATATCAGTTCTAAAAAACCGCTCAGCTCAGGCATCTATATTTATAAACTTCAGGCCGGCAGCAGAAGCATCTTTAGAAAACTGATCTTTCTTAAATAAACTTTCCCTAAATAAATCTTACTTAAGTATATCTAAAATGTGCGGCTCCTTTAATATAGGGAGCCGCTAAAACTTTTTATTTTATTTTTACATTATTTCATTTCTACATTATTTTATTTCTACATCAAGCAATGAGTAAACTTTCCAGCCCGAGTAATCAAAATGCCACCATTCTGACCTTAAAGGCTCGAAACCAAATCTTACCATAGCCTCCTCAAGTATCTTCCTG
The DNA here is from genome assembly GCA_050262615.1 of Bacillota bacterium. GTDB lineage: Bacteria > Bacteroidota > Ignavibacteria > Ignavibacteriales > SURF-24 > JAUZPB01. The sequence goes on along the minus strand of JBLNEL010000098.1, from coordinate 41,883 downwards.
TTGTTTTTTATATTATCCGGAAAATCTGTGTAATCACGATAAGCTTTCTTGGTAAAATCATCATAAGGAGTTCCCATCTCAAGCTCATTTCCCGTTGAATCTATAAGCGTAAGGTCGACTGCCGCTCCGCGGTTATGCCTTGAGCCTTTGGCAGGATTGGCTACAAAGTTTTCATCAGGCATTATTTCCCATAGCTTTCTCTGCACCGAAAGCGGCCTGTAGCCGTCAAAAACCTTTAACCTTAAGTTATATTTTTCAACCAGATAAGTCTGAACCTGCGAGAGCTTTTCTGCTACTAGTTTTCTTAAATAAACCTTGTCAGTCGGGTAAAGCACCTTGCCTGTAAAGTTGTTCTTTGTGGCATACTTTACATCAGAAATGATCGTTGAATCAATTTGCCTTAATGGAACTATTGATGTGTCACTTTTGACAAATGTGGTATCTTTAACCTGACTGTCTTTGCTCTGACTAACGGCTGTGCCGGTATTCTGAGCATAGAGAAACAGTGAGTTTATCAGTAAAAGGAAAGTTATGAGTAGCCGCATGTTTAACCTTCGAGTTTTTTGAAGGTAATATAAACAAAAATGCCTTGCCGGTAAATCCCGCAGCAAGGCATTTTCTGAAAGTCCTGTTTTTTCGAAAGTCCTGTTTTTCTGAAAAGTCCTGTATTTAAAATTTTATTTTGCTTTCTTTAATACATAACCGTCTTTCGGTGAAAGAATTACTCTGTGCTCTATTGTTGCAGCAGGTTCTGCACCTGCTTTCTCCGGATTTACAAGTACATCCCACTTGCCTTCAGGAAGATCGAACCTTGCTTCGGCATGGTTGTCTGCATTAAAGAGCACCATAAACTCATCACCTTCAAAATCAAGCTTGTAGCCTAAAGCAAAATGATTATGATATAGCTCCATAAAGGAAATGTTCTCATAATCTGCCCTGCGGAAAGCCTTGTATTTCTTTCTTAATTCTATCAGACCTCTGTAATAATCAACCAGATCTTTATTTATCTCAGCATGTTTGAAGTTCAGGTAGTTTGTTTCATTATCCTTATTATATGTGTTATGATCAATTCTCCCTTTTGAGGTGTCCTTCTCCGGAATATCATATGGAATAACCTTGCTGCGTGCAAACTCCTGCCCTTCAGAGATCATTGTAACTCCCTGCGAGGTCATTAAAAACAGTGCTGCAAGCTTATTAAGCTTTTTCTGCAAAGGTGTAAGATGAACATGTTTATCAACATCTTTGATCACTTTTTCAGCATTTACCTCACCACAGCCTATCCTGATAAAATCACCTAAAGTGTAACCATCATGCGATTCAAGATAATTTAACGAATGCTCCTTCTTTTGGAAAAGTCCGTAACGGTCCCTTACAAGTGTGCCGTTTACATAGCTCTTTACCCTTGCAGAATCATTGTTTCCGTACCAGCGCCCGAATATCCAGCCCTGTCCGCTATCAGGGTTTTCACCCTTTATTCCGTTTCTTATCTGATCATTCCAGCTCGACCAGCCTCTTAAGGAAAATCCTGCCGGATCATATCCTCCGCCCCAGGGTTCGCAGACAACAAATACACTTGGATTTACTTTTTTAAGTTCGTATATAATTTCTTCAACTGTCTCCCAGTCAATTAGTTTTCCTAAATCGAATCGGAATCCGTCAATGTGATATTCCTTCATCCAGTAAATAAGACTTTCAATTATCATTCTGCGCGCCATCGGTCGCTCGGTCTTAAAATCATTGCCGCACCCGCTTTGCGCCTGATAGCGCCCCTTACTGTCCATCCTGAAATAATACCTTGGATCGATCTCTTTCAGATTCCCCATCTCGTATTCTGAAATATGATTATAAACCACATCCATTACAACGGCAATCCCTTCTTTATGAAATGCTTTTACCATGTCCTTAAAAGCATTTACCTGCGGAGCACCTTTTCCGCTCCATGTGTTGAACTTCAGCTCCTGCTCACAGAAAAAAGCCTCAGGAGCAAAGAATGCCGCCGTCATATATCCCCAGTGATTCCTTTCATATGGATTCCAGGTATTATATCTGCTTTCAAAATCCCTCCTGAAAGGTATCTCGATATTTGCAAATTCCTGCGATGGAAGCAGTTCAATTGTATTTACTCCGAGTGACTTTATATAGTCAATGCCGCCTTTTATTCCTTTTTCAATTAATCCTCTGTAGGTCCCCGGGTCCTTTGCTCCGGATGAAGGGTGCGCTGTAAGATCACGTATATGCATCTCGTAGATTATCATATCACGCCAGTCCTGCTCGATCCACCTGTCTCCCTGCCAGTCGTAATCATCCTTTATGACTATCCCCAGACGCTTTCCCATATACGTGTTGTATGTGGCTGCGGCCTTTGCATAAGGATCCAGACATATCGTATCCCGGCTGTATGCACTGTCCCCATTTACTTTGAAGCCATAGTAAATTCCATAATGCTCCCCCTCAAGTACAGATTCCCAGACACCGCTGGTATCTGAATGCATTGCATGGGAATTCCCCACCCTTTCTTCCGGCTCTTTGAATGTAACTAAAGTTACTTCTTTTGCCGAGGGAGCAAAAAGCCTGAAATATGTCTTGCCGTTTTCTACAAAAGCTCCAAGCTTTTTATCAGAATAAAGCTTGTTTAATTCATTCTCTGAAAGTCTTTTTGTCCTTTCAGGATTCTTAAGGCTGTCTTTTTTTACTTCGTCTGTTATAAACACAGTTATGCTGTTCCCTTTTAAGAGAGATAAGTTATTAAATATTACTAGTAATAAAACCGGAATTAAGGTTTTCATTATGCTCTTTCGTTTTGTTTGCCGAAACATAATAAAATATTTCAAAACGAAAAAGATTTCCGGCAGGTCTGGCAAAAACATTGCTCAGGTGAACCTATTATCGGATCTTGCTGCCAATTATTTAAAAGATATTAAGATAACACTTCACTTTTTTTAGGGGGAAAATTCATCCCTCCTTCCACCTAAACTTCTCTGTTTCCATTTTCTCATGCTCTGTCTTAAAACGCCTTATTTCATGATAAAGTTTATATTTATCCGGTCATATTAAATTCTCTTATAGGAAATTTTCCAGAAATCACTATTTTCGTAAACCCTTATCGTAAACCCTGATGGTTTTCTTTCGATAATTAAATTGTAATTGCAAGATTTCCCAACTAATTCTGTTACCTGCATTATGAAAAAAATTACTGTCCTGCTTATCCTGACAGCTTTTTGCTGTAACTCGACCTTCTCTCAGTCCGGCAGCCGCAAAGGCCTCGACCCCGGTAAATCCTTAAGTCAGTACATCGTAAATATCTGGACAACAGACCAGGGACTGCCTCAAAACTCTGTTCAATCAGTTATTCAGTCAAAAAACGGCTACCTGTGGATAGGCACTCAGGAAGGACTGGTCAGGTTTGACGGAATTGTCTTTACTGTCTTCGATAAGAGTAATACCCCCGGAATTAAAAATAACTATATAACTTCACTTGCTAACGGCAGCGATGGAAGTATATGGATCGGATCTAACGGCGGCGGAATTACACAATTTAAAGATGGGAAATTTACCAGCTACTCGACCGAAAACGGACTTGTTAATGACTTCGTAAACACACTTATCTCTGACAGCAAGGGAAATATCTGGATCGGCACTAACGGCGGACTTGTCAGATTCAGCTCCGGCAAGTTTACAAGTTTTACCAGATCATCAGGACTTAAAGACGAAGTTATCAATTCAGTTGAGGAAGATGCCAGCGGCAATATTATCTTCGGAACAAACGGCGGCGGACTTGGAGTCTATAACCACTCTTCCTTTAGATTCTATTCAAGTGCGGATGGCTTGGTAAGTGACGCCGTATTAAAGGTTTATAAGGATAAGCATAACATTATCTGGATTGGCTGCAACGGCGGACTTTCTAAGTTCCAGAACGGGTCTTTTACAAATTATACCGAGGCAAACGGCCTGCCTGATAAAATTATACAAAGCGTTTTCGAGGAATCTAACGGCAGCCTCTGGATAGCTACAGGCGGTAACTCTTTTGCACGCCTTAAAAACGGACAATGGGAGGTTTTTGGACAAAAAGGCTCCGGCTCAATTAAATCTGTCTTCTGCATCTTTGAGGATATCGAAGGAAGCCTCTGGATAGGCACTAACGGAAGCGGCCTTGTAAGACTTAAAAATACCAGGTTTACAAATTACTCTGTTACCGAAGGTCTTCCAAGTAACTTTGTTTGGTCGGTCTTTGAGGATAAAGACTATAATATCTGGACAGCTACTGGCGATGGCGGTGTTGGACGTATGAAAGACGGCCGCGTAAATGCCGTTTTTAGCGAAAAAGACGGACTGGGCACCAACGACGTAAAACCTATGATGCAGGATAACCAGGGCAATATCTGGTTCGGTACTTCAAATTCAGGGATCTCTATACTTAAAAATGGGAAATTTACTCACCTTACTATGAAAGACGGCCTGGGAAGTGACCACATACGCACTCTCTTTAAAGACAGCCGCGGAGATGTCTGGATCGGCGGCAGCGGCGGTGGCCTTTTTAAATATTCTGATGGAAACCTTACCCAATTCGGACTTAAAGACGGCCTTGTAAATGAGTTCCCAAGAACAATTACCGAGGATAACAAGGGAAATATATGGATCGGCACTAACGGCGGCATATCTGTATTTTCAAACGGCAGATTTACCTCTTATACTAAAAAAGATGGGCTTTCTAGCGAACTTATCCGCTCACTTTACTCTGACCGCGACGGCATTATCTGGATAGGCACCAGCGGCGGCGGTCTTATAAGATATAAACAGGGCAGGTTCTTCTCATTTGGCGCAAAGGATGGACTTTTAACTGACCTCGTCTTTACTACTCTTGAGGATAATAACGGATTCCTCTGGATGAGCTGTAATAAAGGTATCCTCAGAGTTTCAAAACAGGAGCTTAATGACTTTGCCGATGGTAAAATCAAAACAATTAACGCTATCAACTACGGCAAAGCCGATGGAATGGTCAGCACTGAATGCAACGGCGGCGCCTTCCCTTCAGCTGTAAAATCACACGACGGTAAACTCTGGTTCCCTACTATGGGCGGAGTAATAATGATCGACCCCGGATACCTGCTTAAAAATGAGGTTAAACCTCCTGTGGTAATTGAACAGATTATTGCAGATGATAAACCAATAGAACTTTCCGGTGAAATTGAACTTAAGGCAGGCACAGGACAAATAGAATTCAGGTATACCGGACTTAGCCTTTTTTACCCCCAGGGTGTGAAATTTAAATACAAACTTGAAGGCTTTGATGACGACTGGATCGATGCCGGTACTCGCCGTACAGCTTTTTATACCAACCTTTCCCCTGGCAGCTATAAGTTCAGGGTTATGGCCTGCAATAATGACGGACTGTGGAATGAAACCGGCACTGAAATGGAGTTCTATTTAAGACCATATTTCTACCAGACTTACTGGTTCTATGCTATCTGTATTCTGGCTGTTGCTTACCTGGCTTTCAGGATTTATAACTGGCGTATTATGAAAATGAAGGAAAATGAAGCCAGACTGAATAAGAAGATCGATGAGATGGTGCTGGGATTAAAAGAGGCTAACCAGAAAATAACAGAAGAAAAAGCAGGCGTCGAACAAAAAGTCGAAGAGGCAGTTAAAGAATCTGAGGCCGAAAGAATATACCTTACTACTAACGTTGAGAAAATGCTTAAGGGCATGGACAGATTTGCTGAAGGCGATCTTACAGTAAAACTTAATGTTGAACGCAATGATGATATTTCAAAACTCTTTACAGGCTTTAACCGCGTAATTGGAAATATTCACCATATGATTATAAGACTGCAGGAAGCAGTTAATGCTACTGCAAGCGCAAGCACTGAGATTTCCACAGGCACAGAACAGATGGCCGCTAACAGCCGGTCGCAGGTTTTACAGATAAACGAGGCTAAGGCAGCTGTAAGTGAAATTGCCCATACTATTCACGATACATCCAAAAACCTTGAACAGGCTTCAGCAATGGCTAAAAATGCCGGACAGAACGCGAAAAACGGCGGGGTGATTGTAGAAGATACTATTAAAGGAATGATCAGAATTTCAGATGTGGTCTCACAATCGGCTTTGACTGTAAAAGAACTGGGACGCGGAAGTGAACAGATTGGCGAAATTATACAGGTAATTAATGATATTGCAGACCAGACAAACCTTTTGGCATTAAATGCCGCTATTGAAGCTGCAAGGGCCGGAGAACAGGGACGCGGTTTTGCTGTTGTTGCCGACGAAGTCCGTAAGCTTGCTGAACGTACTGCAAAGGCAACTAAGGAAATAGAAACTATGATTAAGAAAATTCAGACCGACACGGCAAACGCTGTCAAAGTAATGAATAAAGGCCAGGATGAGGTTGAATCAGGTAAACAAATGGCTGGAAAAGCAGGCGCTGCATTAAAAGAAATTATCGATAGCACTGATAAGGTAACTGATATTATTGTCCAGGTAGCCGCAGCCAGCGAAGAACAATCCGCAAAAACTGAAATAATTAACAGAAATATGGAAATTATAAGCGACTCCACTCAGGAAAATTCTGCCGGGGTGGCACAAATTGCAAGAGCATCTGAAGATCTAAGCCGCCTGGCAGTTAACCTGCAGCACCTTGCAGGACAATTTAAGGTGCAGCAGAATGAAAAAGAACTGACACCTGAAAAAGAAACTACATATAAAAAAGAGATTACTCCTGCTCTTGTCTGAAACGATGATATAAAAAGTCCCCCGTGATCTGCTCCGGGGGATTTTTATTTTACACTTAGCTTATAGCTAAATTTTATTTCAAGCCGTTTATTATACTTATTTTTTTCAAGTAGACTTTTTATTTTATCCCACTATTATTTTAAATAGACCATTTTTTTAGACTCAGTATAACCATCACTCTGAAGCTGATAATAATAGGCCCCTGAGCTTAACCCGTATTTGCCGGCATTAAAAATAATTTCATATTCACCTGCAGGCTTTGCTTCATCTAATATTGCTGCTACCTGGCGCCCTAGCATATCAAAGATCTTTATGCTTACCTGCTTTAACACATTGCCGTTCGATACCCCCGATCCTGCTACCTGGAACTTTATCTTTGTCTCCGGATTAAATGGATTTGGATAGTTCTGATCCAGACGGTAATCGAATATTCCTGCTTTTTTATCATCCACACCTGTTGCTGCTATGTCCTTTAATATCAGATTATTAGGATCAATGCTTACTGCAGTTGGATTGCCGTTTATTGTAATCAGGAAATCCTGGCTCTGACTGTTGTTCATCACTGTGATAAGCGTGTCCCCAAGATTCGTTGAAACCTTAAACTGTACTGGCATAGTGAAAAATGCAGGATTGGAATTTGTCTTTTGTGAAAGATTAATAGATAACTGTGAAGTGCCGGCATTTGATTTTGAACTCCACGTGAAGCTGTACTGCGGATAATTTTCCCCAAAGATCCATTCGTCAAAGAAATACTTTAAGCTCTGCCCATATACTCTCTCAGCTACAGCTTCAAAATCCTGTGTAATTGCAACATTGTAAGCTAGTTTTGGATCATTCAGATATTCTCTTAATATCTTGAAAAAGGTTGAATCACCTGTTATTCCGCGCAGCATATGCAGCACAACTGCCCCTTTGGCATAACTGCGGTTGCCGTTGAATATCTCATTTGTTGTGCTTATATCACGTACGAATATTGACCCTGTGGCATTCTTTGCCCTTAACATCTCATTGGCAATGGAAGCATTATACCTGTCCTTTCCATAGGCTCCTTCATAAAATACCGATGTCGTGTACTCTGCAAATCCTTCATTCAGCCAGATATCCTCCCACCTTGCACATGTGACTTTATCGCCGAACCACTGATGCCCCAGTTCATGTGAGACCAGGCTTTCACTGAAATTTACAAGCGATGTTATAGTCTGATGCTCCATCCCGCCGCCCCAGAGAAACTGCGCATGTCCATACTTCTCTTTTATAAAAGGATAAAGTCCGAATTTATCTGAATAGATCTTCAGCATTAAAATTGTTTTGTCTAACTGAAGTTTTGTCTGATCAAAAAAGTTCTCCGGAAAAACATAGTGCGTCACTATCATTGAGTCTGTAGCCGAATACTTAAAGTAATTTGTATAAACTGTGTAATTTGTAATTGCAATTGAGATCAGATATTGCGCTATTCTGTAATGATTTTTCCATTTTACTGTGTGAGTGTTGTTTCCGTTATCAATATCACTCTGCAGTGTACCGTTTGAGGCTGCAGTCATTCCTGATGGACATGTAACCCATACGTCCGAAGAATCCGCCTTGTCCCCCGGAGTATCCTTGCAGACAAACCAGTCCTTTGCACCATACGGTTCACTTAATGTCCAGACAATTCTCTGCCCGTTGTGCGAGGTATCAATGTAGCTGCCGAAACCCGATGGACTGGGATTTCCCTGATAATATGCTTTTATATAAAAAACCTCCCCCTGATTATAAGCCCGCGGCAAGGTGATAAAAAGCTGATTGTCTGTATGCGTAAATGTAAGCTTCTGATTATCCATTACAACTGAATCAGCCTTTAGGCCGCCCTGGAGATCAAGAAAGAAGGAACTTAACCCTGCCCTTGCACTCCTTATCCCAACTGTTGTTGCCCCCGAAAGATAATGCGGTGTCTCAGGTATATTTAACTCAAGTTTATAGTAGGTCACATCTATTGTAGAATCACCCGGATACTGAATTTTCTGAAGACTTTTCAGTATATCATAACTTCTGGCTTCACTTTTAACAATCGATTCAAGATCCTCCTGAGCAAATACTGAAACTGAAAGAAATGCTAAAATTAAACAGATGATTCTAAGACTCATATTTATTCCCGGATTTGATTTCCATAAAGAAATAATTAAAATTTGATGTTTTTTAATATAGCAATTTGAAAAAGGTAAAACAATTTATTCCCCATAGATATAAAAGAAGGATTTCTGCAGGCTTTAACAAGGGATAAATCAGTAATTATTTTGTATTCGGGTAAAAATATCACCGTAAATACCATTCCAATAAAAAAGGGGCATTTAGCCCCTTGTGTTAAAAAAGATCTTTTTTATAGATCATCATTCCAGGATATTTAATTTAATCCCCTCTGACGCAATAATGCCTCTACTATAGGCTCCCTGCCTCTGAACTTTATATACAGCGGCATCAGAGGTTCACTGCCTGCTTTTTCAAGTATATTTTTCCTGAATGACTTGGCCGTCGACTCATCAAACAAGCCTTTTTCCATGAAGGCTTCAAATGCATCACTGTCAAGTATTGCCGACCAAAGATAACTGTAATAACCCGATTCATATCCCCAGCTTGCAATGTGTATAAAATTTGTAGTCAGATATCTTGGCAGTATCTGTGGTATAAGTCCCATTTTCTCAAGTGACTCTTTTTCAAATTTCTCAACATCGACTTCTTTATCTTCTGTAAGTAAATGATAATCCATATCAAGTATCGATGCAGCTAATGCCTCCAGAGTCTCAAATCCCTGATTAAAGTATTTTGAGTTACCGATCTTTGTGATCAGTTCCTGCGGAATAACTTCGCCTGTTTTATAATGCTTTGCATACATCCTGAGCACTTCAGGCTGTACTGCCCAGTTTTCCATTATCTGCGAAGGCAGTTCAACAAAGTCAGCCGGAACGTTTGAAGCTCCCGGGTAGTGAATGTTCTGGAAAAGTGCGTGCAGTGCATGACCGAATTCATGGAAAAGCGTTCTAACTTCATCAACACTTAAAAGTGCAGGAATATCACCTGTCGGCTTTGAAAAATTACCTACATTGTATACAAGCGGTGAAACATATTTTCCGCCTATATTGTACTGATCCCTGAATGATCCGCACCATGCACCGTTGGCTTTGCTTTCCCTTGGAAAATAATCTGTGTATAAGATACCGATATGCTTTCCATTGGCCTCTGTTAATTCAAATACTTTTACTTCAGGATGATAGATCTGTATGTCTTTTCTTTCAATGAATTTTACACCATATAGCTTCGTGGCAACCCCAAAAGCTCCTTTAACTACATTTTCCAGTTTAAAATATGGACGCAGCATCTCTTCATCCAGATCATATTTGCTCTTTTTTACTTTCTCAGCATAGTACCACCAGTCCCAGGGCTGTAACTGAAACCCGCCGCCTTCAGCATCAATTATCTTCTGCATATCTTCAACTTCCGACTTGGCCCTTTTTACAGTAGGCGCCCATAGGTCACTTAAAAACTTCATTACATTCTCCGGAGTCTTGGCCATTCTCCTCTGAAGAACAAAATCAGAGTATCTCTTGTAGCCAAGCAGCTTCGCTTTTTCAATTCTCAGCTTTGCAATGCGCGAAAAGTTTTTCTTGTTATCCAGTTCATCATTATTATTTCCACGTGACATGTAAGCCTTATACATCTTTTCCCTCAGATCTCTTTTTTCCGAATACTGCAGAAAAGGAAGCAGCGTAGGCTTATCTATAGTATATATCCATTTGCCATTTAACCCCTTGGCTTTTGCTTTCTCTGAAGCAGCCTGAACTGATGCCTCTGGCAGCCCCTTAAGGTCTCCTGCGTTATCAATAACAAGCTCAAACTTCGAATTTTCTTTTCTTACATTATCACCAAATTTCAGTATCAGCTGTGCAAGTTCATCATTTATTTTCCTCAGCCTTTCCTTATCCTCTGCATTCAGATTGGCACCGCCGCCTGTAAAATCCAGATAATAGTTATCAAGAACTGTCTTCTGCTCAGCTGTCAGTTTCAGACTTTCTTTCTGATCATAAAGAGCTTTTATCCTTTGAAACAACTTATCGTTAAGATAAATATCATCACTGTGTTTCGATGTAAGCGCTACGATCTTTTCGGCTGATTTCTGCATTTCATCGTTTGTTATTGCTGTGCTCATTGCATTAAAAACCCTGTTTACTCTTGAAAGCAGGCTTCCGCTTTTTTCAATTGCTTCAATTGTATTCTGATATGTGGGCTTTTTACTGTTATTTACAATAGCTTCAATTTCTAAATTATGCTCTTTTATTGCTTCCTCAATTGCAGGCAGATAATCTTCGGTCTTTATCTGACTAAAAGGCGGAGTCTTAAAAGGAGTATTCCATTCCTTCAACAAGGGATTTTTCTGGTCCTTTGCTTTTGCCTGAATATAGACAGACAGCATTAAAGAGCAGACAATAAATAAAATTAAAAAACGTTTCATTTAGAGCTCCATTTTTATTTGTTATCTAAAGATCTTTTCAATATGACTGAATAGATCTTTCTGTGAATTTATTTTTTCATCATTGCCGTAAACACAGTAGGCATTCTGTTCAAGCACGGCTTTTAACAAAGGCTTGAAATTTTTAACGTCACTAAGTGTTGTATTGAGCACTGCTTCACGCAGTTTCTGTACGTCTTCTTTTGTAACCTTATTAAAATAATTTGCCATGGCTGTATTTCCCTTTTGTGAAACTGTTAAGGGAAGATCCATACCTGCAACTGTTCCAATTATATACCTTGTAAGCGCTTTCTCATTTAATTCCAGCTTATCCAGATATTCAGGTGTGGCATTATAGTTCTCTAAAGTCTCTTTAAGATTTGGATCCCTGTATGAGATAAATAAGAAATTACCGGTTTCATCTATATTACTGTAACCGCCGTAAGCTCCGCCTATCACCCTTAACCTGTTATGCAGCCAGTCTCTTGAAATTATCTGGTTAAGTACCCTTAGCTTTCCGTTCCACTCGAAACCTAATTTTTTGAAGTTATACCCTTTAACAACATACTGTACTTTTGACGGCGTCTGAAGCCCTTCATTCTTCTTCTCTGGCGTAAAAGTCCACTTGTTAAAAACAGTTTCTTTTGACGGTAGTGAATTTATGAATTTTTCTAACTGTCTGTCAAATTCAGCACGGTCACTATTGCTCAATGTTGCCTGTACAGTAAGATTGTTTCTGTTGAAAAGTAGTGATGCGGCTTTTATTAAATTGGATTTAATTTCATCTGCCCTCTGATCAAAGTTCTTTGCCAGGTCAGTTATCATCCAGTAATAGCTTATACCATTTGTAAGTTCGTTGAACATGCCTGTATTTGTAAAATATGACAAAGCCCTGGTCTGCGCATACATAACACCATTATCCTTTACCTGTGCATCTAAACGTGACTGGTATCTTGATATGATTGTCTTAAGCCTTTCTAAATCATCATACTTTGTCCCGTTTATTATTTCACTTATCAGGTCAAACATATTCGCTGCCTTAATGTTCATTGCCTTCGAGCTTATTACAAACTTAGGGATCAGTTTATCATCATTCCTTTCTTCTGCATATGTGGCAATTCCTGAAGTAAATCCCCCTGTGTTAATGTTCAGTTCATTATCCAGCTCACCATATGTGTATTTCTTTGTATTCTGGTTTCCCAGCACTTCACTCAGCATTGAAGCATAAGGCAGTAATTCCTGTGGGAGTGTCCTTAAATCAAAATACATCCTGGTATAAACTACATCTTTTGCAAATGTCTCATACCCAAAGACTGGAACACTGGCAATTTTGTTTTCCTTAAGCTCATACCACTCTGCCTTTGGATTAATGTCCTTTCTTTCAAGAAGCGGGATCGTTGCCAATGCCTCAGGAGTATCTTCTCTTTTCTGGTAAGCAATCAGATCTTTTGTATCTTTGACCAGCTTTGTTTTCTCATCCTCGCTAAGAGCTTTCTTATAATTTTCAAGCTCAAGTGAAACAGCAGCATTTAATTCCTTGTCATATCCCGGCTTCGGCTCTAAAGCAAGCAGTAATGAATGAGGATTATTCAGTATCTGCTCCTTAATTATCCTTTCCAGATAATCTCCTTTAAGTGCGGTCTTAACCTTCTGAAGAGGCTTTTCATATTCAAGCGTCAGATATGGATCATCTGCAAAAAACCACCCGGGAAGTATCTGAAATGTATAGTTTAAGCCCATCTGTGCATTGTTTCCCTCTCTCAGTAAAAATTCTGCCCGGCTTAGTGACCCTTCCACGGCTTTTTTATCAATCCCTTTTTCAGCTGCTTCTTTTAATGTCTGAAGTACAACACTTAAGAATTTTTCCTTATCGCTGGCGTTTGCATTCTGAACAACTATTTCAAAAACATTCTGCCTTTTTTCATCTACACTTGCACTTACATCTTTACCTATGCCCGCCTTCTGAAGTGCCAGCCTTAAGGGCGCTGCTTCCTGGTTTACAAGCACATCACATAAAGTGTTTAGTCCCATAACTAACGCCCGGTCTGTGTTTAATCCTGCAACAACTGAAAATGAAAGATAGGTCTGGTTCTTTGTATCTGTGCCTTCTGTTACCGGGTATGGAAGTGTTAGACTCTTTAGCCCATCAAATGACTTCTGGATAGGAAAAACATCCGGCTGTGCTGACTTGCTGTATTTTGATAAATATTCTTTATCAATAAACGAGAGTTCCTTTAACAGGTCCGCATCTCCATAAAGAAGAATATAACTGTTCGATGGATGATAATATTTATCATGAAATCTTACAAATGCTTCCTGTGTTAGCTGCGGTATGTCTTTCGGATAGCCGCCTGATTCAAAACGGTATGCATTATCAGGAAAAAGATTCTTGTCTACCTGATAATTAAGCTCACGCAGCGGATTTGAATATGCGCCTTTCATTTCATTATATACTACACCTTTATATGTAACAGGACCATTAGGGTCTGCCATTTCGTAATGCCACCCTTCCTGCTTTAAGACACGTGGATCGGTCTTGAAATTAGGCTGGAAGACAGCATCCATATAAACATGCACCAGATTGAAGTAATCTTTGTGGTTTTTACTTGCAACCGGGTAACAGGTAAGGTCCTTCCCTGTAAATGCATTTAGAAAAGTTACAAGCGACCCTTTACGTAGAACATCATAGGGACTTTTTACCGGAAATGTCTTTGAACCATTTAAGACTGAATGTTCTGTTATATGAGGTGTTCCGCAGTTTGATTCCGGAGCTGTCTTAAAAGATATGGCAAATGTTTTATTATCATCCTGCGCATTTATCTTAAATAACCTGGCACCGCTTTTTTCATGTACAAAATATAAACATTCCGCATTTACCTCCTTAACAAAACGCTTCTCCAGCAGCCTGAACCCCTCGTATACCTCCCCCGGCTTAAATTCAGACGCCTTCTGAATTGAGGGAATTAAAAACAGCACTATCAGTAAAATATAAACTGATCTTTCTAATTTCATTTTAACACTCCTTTTTTTGAACTGTTTATTATTAAAAAATCGGGTATTCCCGGAATTCCCCTTCGGATGTACTCTGCAGCCTCCCGGCTTCAGTATCGTTATACTGAGTATCCTGGTTCCCTTTTTTTGTTAGTTAAGACTGCTGAAAACTCAATAAGTTAGTATAACTAAAGTCACATTTTGCTTGTAACCGGCAGGGATTTTTGTGATTTTTTTTATTTTTATGATATTTCACAAATTTCGGTTATTTTTAGACAAAAAAGATTTGCTTTAAGTGCAGACTTTTCCTGGAACATTTTCTTGTTTTCTCTCTTTTTCTGTTTCTATTTTAAGACGCGGCAAAATTTATGAGTCCTTTACTAAGAACTGAGATCTTAAATAGCTTTGTAATACTTTTTCACTTCTTAAATTTTACAGCCGGACTGGCTGCCTTATTTATTGTCTTTAAAAAAGCCAGCCTCGTGCCTGCCCTGATCAGACGCTCTTTTTTTCAGCAGACTGTCTTTTATAACCTGACGCTTATCTTGTCAGCTGCCACTGACTTTCTGGACTTTTTCTTCTGGAAAACCATATCAAGTGACTTTATTACACTAAGTTCCCTTTACATTATTAATACACTTGCTCTTGGAACCTATATTACCTGGGCAGTTTCATTTGCACAGATGGTAAAAAATTTTCTTGGTGATGATGAGGATTTACTGAAAAATAAGCGGATAAAATTCATTTTTTCTGCTGTAATGATATATCTGGCCTTCCTTATTTTTGTCAGGATTCTAAGACTTATACCTTATATCTATTTTACATCTTCTATTGTCCTGGTATTTGCACTTTTAAGCCTGGTCTTAGGATACTCAGTTTATCTGAAACGAAAAGCAGTTCAGGAGGAAAATTCCTGTAAAAAACAGGCTTTAAATAGGCTTGGTTGGCTTTTTATTACTTTCAGCCTTATAAATATTTTTGTGTTCTTAAATTATTTCACGTTTAACTTCCTGCCCCCTGTTGCTGCGAAGTTTTCTTTTAATATTATGGATCTTTTATATAACTGCCTGATAATTTTCTGGACTGTAAGATATTTCGATGCATTTTATACAGATGAGACTCGTATAAATGAGCAGTCTACTGGTAAACAGGTCGTATCAGCGTTAAATTATTCTTTAGAGTCAGGTATCTTGGAAAATTCTTCAATCCTTGAAGATTCCACAACACACCCAAATGATTCTGCAGCCCAGAAAGATCCTGCAGCCTTGAAAGATTCTGCAATCTCAAAATACCAGATATCTAAACGTGAGCTGGAAGTAATTCAGCTTGTCTGCCAGGGAAAATCCAATCAGGAAATTGCTGATACCTTGTTTATTTCCCTGGGGACTGTAAAAAATCATCTGTATAATATCTACGCTAAGGCAGGCATAAAAAGCAGAACACAGCTGGTGAAACTGTTCGAGTGATATAAACTAAATTATTTTTGTGTCTGAATAAAAGACTCTGCCTGAATAAAAGATTCTGCATGAATAAAAGATTCTGAAAGAAACATCCTCCAGTCAGTAAATCTGCCAGATGTATACAAAAAAAGCCGTGAAAACTTAATTCCACGGCTAAAAACCTAAGAAACTTTCAAAAAGAAAATTTCTTTAGAATCTTAAGTCACCTGCTGACTTATTATAGATCCATTTTACTTCAACCCAGGCTGGGTTACCCGGTGTACCGCCGCCGCGGCTTACAATCTGAAGCTTTGAATAATGATTGTCGTTATCAACTACAAAAACATAGTTGTTTTCTATATCCTTAAAGCTGCTTGTCCAGCTGGCATCCTTTGCCTGTGTATCAACACTGTCTGTCAGATTGGTTGATCCGCCTACCTTGAAGTATGTCTTCCTGCTCAGCCCTGTAGCCTGATCAGCTGAAGCTATTACAAATCCATTGCTGCTGTAGTAAAGGTCAACTTTTAATCTGTCAGTTGCTGTGCTTCCGATTCCTGAAGCAGCTCCTGTAGAAAGTATTAGTCCGCTGGGCTGTGTGGCTGAGGTGCCGATTGTCTCCCAAAGTTTTACCGGTCCGAATGCCTGGAGTGCAAGCGGAAGCTGTACGTTAACATTGCTTACCTGTCCACCAGTTACTGTGACTGTAAAAGTTGTATCCGGATAACCTGCTAATTTTAATGTGATGCTGTGTGATCCTGCCTGAAGATTTGTTACACTGTCAGGTGTAACTTTCCCTGTATTTGTACTCCCCATCCAGATCTGTGCACCGCTCGGTGTCGACCTTACATATATGCTGCCTGTAGTTGAACCTGTTTCAGGTCCGGTCGTATCCTCACTGTTACATGCATTTACTAAAAATGCCATTGAAACCATAAGAAATAAGTATAATACTTTTTTCATAATCTTTTTTTTCCTCCTTTAATTTACTTCTTTGTTAAATTGAAATTAAACTTTGAACCGTCAAGATCCATTGTAAATGTTCCTGAAAGTTTTTTCATATCATCTGAAACTTTTCCGGAATATTTACCCTGAAAACGGCTGTGAAGAAGGTCTTTCATTGTAACTTTCTTTGTAGCCGGATCGATCTTTCCGCTTACCTGCTGATTGATTACTTCCCTGTAATTGATTGTGATCGTACCCTTGAAATCATTCCCGTTCATCTCTTTGATCTTTAGTGTGGTTGCACGCTTGTCAAATTGTCCTGACCATGTGCCCTTCAGATCAGGTACATTAGCCTCTGCAGTCTGTTTACTTGCTGCTGTGTCACTTGCCTTTGTGGTATCTGCTGCCTTGGCTTTGGTCGTATCAGCAGTCTGCGTCTGCGGAGTCTGCTGCTGCTGAGGCTGCTCTTCTTTTTTCTGACAGCCTGCTGTTAAAAATGCAAAAACAAGTATGACTGTAAAAAATACAGCTGTGATCTGACCTGTAAAGCGGTTTCCCCTGAATTTAAGATCAGTATTTTTCATTTTTTCCCCTTTCCTTTAGTTAATAAAAACGGTTTGGATGCTTAAAAGTAATAAAATATAATTTTAATTTAAATGAATTCCTACCACATCTTTAATTTTTCTTACAATAATGCCTTATGCAAATTCTTTGTTCGTTAAATAAATATATAAGACTAACCCTTATTTGCCAGTCTGAAAATAAGCAACAGCCCCCTGTTAAGTTTTCTTTTGGTTTTAATAAGTGCCCCTGTGTGTTAAAATCCTGCCTGCAATTATAAAAAGCCTAAAAAAATCCTATTATTTTGCTATATTTACAAAAATCAATTTTTGGAGGATACTACGATCGAAAAGAAAAATAAAAATCAGAATGACCTGATCGATAAGATTGTCTCTCTTGCAAAACGCAGAGGTTTTGTGTTCCAGTCAAGCGAAATCTATGGCGGACTGAACGGATGCTGGGATTACGGTCCGCTCGGAGTCGAACTCCTGAAGAACGTTAAGGAAGAATGGTGGAAATTCATGACCTACAGGGAAAATGTCGAAGGCCTCGATGCCTCAATCCTTATGCACCCTAAGGTCTGGGAAGCTTCCGGACATGTCGAGAATTTTACTGACCCAATGATCGACTGCAAACAGTGCAAGGCTCGTTTCCGCCTGGATACCTTAGCCGAACAGATTTCAGATAAAAAGAAGGAAAAAGCTCTCTTTGAGTTCTCTCAGTCACTTACTCCAGGCAGCGACCTGGCTGAACGTTTAGGTAAACTTTATCAGCAGGGCGAAAAAGACCCGGCTGCCTTAAACGGCGCTTTTGATGCCGTTATCGAAGATAAGGACTTAAGCCCGCTTCTTTTAAGCAAACTTAACTGCCCGCAATGCGGCAATGCCGGTACGTTTACTCCGGCTAGACAGTTTAACCTTATGTTTAAGACATTTATTGGTCCTGTTGAAGATACAGGCGCTGTAGTTTATTTAAGACCAGAAACTGCTCAGGGAATCTTTGTGAATTTCCTTAACGTCCAGAACTCCAGCCGCCAGAAACTCCCGTTTGGCATCGCACAGATAGGAAAAGCCTTCAGAAATGAAATAAATACAAAGAATTTCCTTTTCCGCACACGCGAATTTGAACAGATGGAAATGCAGTTCTTCGTAAAACCAACCGATGATACTAAATGGTATGATTATTGGAAAAAAGAAAGATTAGAATGGTTCAAGTCTCTTGGAATGAGTGAAGATAAATTGCGCTACCATGACCATCCTAAGGAAAAACTGGCTCACTATGCTAAGGAAGCTACTGATATCGAATACCTCTTCCCCTTCGGCTGGGGCGAAATTGAGGGTATTCATAACAGAACTGACTTTGACTTAAGCAGACACCAGGAATATTCAGGAAAATCTCTTAAATATTTCGATGAGGAATCAAAAGAAAAATTCGTTCCTTTTATTATTGAAACTTCTGCCGGTGCAAGCCGCTCATTTATGGCATTTTTAATAAATGCTTTTTATGAAGAAGAGGTAAACGGCGAGATAAGATCTGTACTTAGATTCCACCCCCGCCTTGCACCAATTAAGGCTGCTGTGCTTCCGCTTGTTAATAAAGACGGTATGCCTGAACTGGCAAGAAAAATTGACGAGGACTTAAGACCTTTCCTTAAGGTCTTCTACGACGATAAGGGCGCAATAGGCAGAAGATACAGAAGACAGGATGAGATCGGTACACCTTACTGCATTACCGTTGATACTCAGACCCTTGAGGATAATACGGTTACTGTAAGAGAAAGAGATTCAATGCAGCAGGAAAGAATAAAGATAGATGACCTTTTAACCTATCTTCTTAAAAAACTGAACTCTAACGGTAAATAATAATATATTACTGTAAATAATATATTGGTAAATATAATATTATTAAAGAACTCTTCTTTAATATATACTCACTTCCATGAAAGACAAGGAACCATAGGCCGGAGAAGTGTAATCCTTAAAAAGATTGATCATGATTATCTTTTTGAATTAACTTTTTTGACTTTCTTGTTTTCCGGTGATGTTATAAAATAAATTATCTGGACCTTCTTTTAAGGCAGTTCTCTTTTAAATGAAAACTGCCTTTCAGAAGGATCCTTTCTTTAGAAATAATAACACAATTCATGGAGGCATTATAATGAAATTTCTTAAATCGCTTCTTCCGATTCCGGCACTTACAGTCTTTCTCATTTTTGTTTTTCAGGCATGTAATAATAACGATTCAACTACCGGACCATTGCCTGCAGGTGAACTTGCTCCGCCTGCTAATGTTACTGTCTCCCTTTATGCTGCCTCCGGAGCCGGAGCAACTATAAAATGGACAGCTTCTCCTGACCAGGGCCAAAGTGACTTCAAAGGTTATGTAGTCGTAACTAACCGCGTCGACTCTACTGGCAGGATAATCTCTATCCAGGACTCAGCACTGGTGCAGAAAACCGACAGCACTTTCCATAATGTTACTCTTGACCCGGGAAGGACCTATAGATATCAGTCCAGCGTCTACGCAGTGCGTAACGACGGCAGTAAAAGCCAGTCGGCTTCTTCTATTATTTATGCAGGCGTATATGAATCTACCTCAGGCAGCAATATCGATGAGTTCTCAAGCGCTTCTGCAGCTAAAAGCGGATTCGGATGGGACCCATTTACAGGACTTGGCACTCAGCTTGGATATACATCTGCCAATGCTTCACAAATAGATCTTCACCTAAGGGCTGCACAATCGGGATTTAACTTCTACTCACCCAGTGCGCCTTCTGTAAGTATTACAAACGCAAGACAAACTAAGATCGGACTTGTGGGTACGGGCAAAACAGCCTATGATAAGACTGAAAATCTTGACGAACCTAACCTCGATAATATCGCTGTTGCACTGAATAACGTTTACCTGATTAAAACACAGGATAATTATTACGTAAAGATCTGGGTTAAAAGTATAGGGAAATCCGGCACAAATACTTTTAATACCGTCACATTTGACTATAAAGTTCAGCCAACTAAAGGACTAAGGGTTCTTAAAAGACATTTTTAATTGATCGGGATTATTGTTTGTGTAAATATGAATCTTTTTTTAACCCGGTTTGTTTAACTAACCGGGTTTAATAATTTCCTGGTTTTTGAATTTGAAGTGGAGTTTGAATTTGAAAAGGTTATTTTTAATAGCATTTTTACTTCTGATTGCCCTCTCCGGCTTAAGCTTTTCACAGGGCTCAAAACAGAATGCGCAGTTTGATTCCCTTGTCTTTAAGGGAATTAACAGAATTTATAATATAAAGTTCGATGAGGCCGAAAAGGTCTTTAAGACTGTAATGGCTGACTACCCGGCTCACCCGGCAGGCAGATTCTTTCTTGCTATGATCGACTGGTGGAAAATAATGCTGGATGTGGATAATGAAAGCTATGACGATATATTCTTCGCAAAACTTGAAGACGTGATCTACCAGTGCGACCTGATACTTGAAAAAGACCCGGCTGATGTCGACGCCCTTTTCTTTAAAGGCGGAGCTATCGGATTTAGAGGACGCCTGAGAGCTTTCCGCGAAAGCTGGATAAAGGCCGCTGACGACGGACGCGAGGCTCTTCCAATTGTTAACCGCGCCTATAAGTTAAATCCCCAGAATGTAGACGTCCAGCTTGGCTTCGGCATATATAACTATTATGCGTCTGTTATTCCCCAGAAATACCCTATCGTAAAACCCTTAATGGTCTTCTTCCCTTCAGGCGATAAGGAAAAAGGTATTCAGGAACTGGCAGACGTCGCTGCAAGAGGTAAATACGCCAGCACTGAATCTAAATACTTCCTTATGCAGCTTTATTACCAGTTCGAGGAAAATTTCTCAAAGGCTGAGGAATACGCCAGACAGCTTATTCAGGAATACCCGGATAACCCGGTCTTCGAAAGATACCTTGGAAGAATTAATGTTAAAAAAGGCGACTACTTTACTGCAAACTCTGTCTTTAAAGATGTGCTTGTTAAGTCAGATAATAAATACCCGGGCTATGGCGATATGGCCCGCAGAGAAGCTGCTTATTACCTTGGATATTACCAGAAAATGCGAGGACAACTTGATTCTGCCCTTACTTACTTTACCGAATGTGAACGCCTTTCAAGAAAGGTCGACGGCGATAACCAGACCGGATGGCTGGCTAATTCTCTTTTATATATAGGTAATATCAGCGACCAGATTGGACAAAGAGATAAGGCTGTAACTTATTATAAACAGGTCCTGGATGTTAAGGAGTTCGGCTCATCACACGCTCTTGCTAAAGAATATCTGGAAAGACCATTCGGAAAATGATCTTCACGGAAAATGATTCTTCACGGAAAATGATTCTTCACGGAAAATGACTGTACGAAAAGTGATCTCCCCCACAAAAAAAAGAGCGGAACTGTAATAAGATTCCGCTCTTTTTATAAAACCTGAAAATTAATTCTTTAGTATATTAAAAACTCCGCAGACTAAAAGCTTGCCAGACTAAAAGCTTGTCGTAATACCTATCCTGCTCATTGCACCTACTAAACCAAATGAAGAATAAGAATAATCAAAATTATATCCCTTTATAATAGCGCCTACACCTATATTGAACCCTGCCAGTCCTCCGGTACCGCCGATCTTAAACTCTTTCCTCTTTTCATTATCATAGCCCAGCCTTAATCTAAGACCCTTGCTCAGATTGATCTCACCGCCGAAAGTAAATGCATTGAACCTGCTGAAGAAATTATCCGCCTTTTCATTTAACTTATTAAAACTGAAAAATAATGTCAGAGGAATACGTTCCATTTTTTTTGAAACTCCAAACTTTACATCCAAAGGCATCTCTTCCCTTGTCTGAAAGTATTTCTTCATCTGCTGACCCATATTTAACAATGAAAAACCGATGCTCATCATCTGCGATGGGATCATATACTGAAGTCCTGCATCAAAACCTAATGCTGTTGCTGAAAAGTCATCTATGCCTGAGTAAATATATTTTGCGGTTGCACCATAATAGAAATTTTCATCCAGCTTATTGCCGTAACTCAGTAAAAACGCCACTTCACCTGCCTTAAATTCCCCAAGCTTTGTCCCCATCTCGTCTGTTCTTGGCATCGTACCATAATTAATATAGTCAACCCCAAAGCCAAAATGACCTGCATCTTCAAAATTCCGCGTAATGGCCAGCCCTGCCAGACTGATCTCTGCAAGATGACTGACATATGAAAATGATACCTGAGTGTTCTCAAGCAGATTTATTCCTGCAGGATTATAAAAAATCACATTCGGATCATCATAATTCGCTACGTAACTGCCTGCAACAGCAGCAGCTCTTGGATTTAAGTCTAAACGCAGAAAATCAAAAGTGTTAGACTGCGGGAATGCTTTACTGGAAATTAAAAATAGCACCGTAAGAACAGCAAATACCCGGATAAACTTCATTATTCTCCTCAATTTAATATGTGATTTTAACATTATTTTGGAATAAAGACAAGCCAAAAGCTACAAACAATGCTAATCTCTGAATCCTTAAAATCTGATCCCTGAATAAATTTAAATAATATTATATTTTTATCGGGTACTACGGCTGCCGCAGTTTAGATTTTTTTTGCTTGTGCTATTTCGGTTACATTTTTTTATATTACCCGGCATAATTATTACTGGAAACTAAATATGCCGCCTAGCTTTTCAAATAGCCTTTCTCAAAAGGTGCTTTTCAATTTACTTGAAAAAGCCCCGATAGGTTTCCTTTATTTTTCCGGCAGCTGGACAGTTGAATTTGTTAACGACAACTTCTTCGAATTCGGCACCGGCATAGAACCGTCAAAATCCCAAATACTGGGTGAAGATATACTGAAATCCGGTCTGACTGATAAACTTGAGATTACTGAAAAATTAAAAGACCTGGAAAGGGGAATGTCTTTTGAAAAGGAACTCCAATGCATAAGAACTTCCGGCGGCGGCACTATTTCAGTTATTATTAAAGGCGTTCCTGTATTTGATAATGACAGGTTTTCAGGCGGTATTCTGCTCCTTGAGGATATTAAACTGGCAGATGACCTTAGAGAAAATGATATCTCGTCCAACCATCTTATCAATATTATTACTAAAGATATAAGCGATATTTTCTTTATTACCGACTCTGAACTGAATACCCTTTATTCCTATTCTTCAGAAAAATTCTCCCACCTTCTTAAGACAGATATGCTTACAGGTAAGATCAATAAGATATTTGGGGAGATTTTTAATGAGGATATTTCTGAGACTGTCTCGCTTGCTGTTGCCTCAGGCGGCAGTGCTGAAAAGTTTTTCTCTGCTGCCTTAGGAGAAGATCTCTATAACTTCGTCGTGCGCATTATACCTTTTCCATCTGAAAACCATACTCCTGCCTCTCTGATTGTATATATTAAGGAAACCTTTTCTCATCATGAAGACGCACACTTAAGCTTAAGCGAAATTGCTGAACTTAAACAATATCAGTTCATTACTTCAGAGGTCGCCGATGCAGTAATTGCAACTGATATGGAAGGAAATATCAATTTCTGGAATAAATCTGCTGAAAAACTTTTTTATTATTCCAGAAGCGAGGTCTATGGAAAATTTATCGGAAAAGTGATTAGTAACTTCAGCCTTGAGTATTTTGCCCAAATTAAAGAAGAAATCCAAAGGCATTCGGCATGGGAAAGTGAAATTAAATTTATCAGCTATTCCGGAAGTGAAGAATATATCTACGTTACTGTAAGCTTAAGTAAACAGGAAGATTTCAGCTCTGTTATTTTTCTGTGCACCAGCACAACTGAACAGACAAAAATTGAACGCGAGCTTAGAATTTCCGAGGAACGATTCAGAAATATCGTTATTAATGCAAATGAATTTATATGCAACCTGGACCTCGAGGGTAATATCACTTATATGAACCCCAGCTTTATCCGGGCATTTGAATTTACTGAAGGTGAACTGCTGCAGAGAAATATAACGGACCTGCTCGATCCCGGAGTTAACAGCCAATCCTTTGAATTAGATGAGTTTACCGGATCACAGTCAAAAGCAATAGAACTTTGCTGCAGAACAAAAAGCGGCAGACAGATTTTCTTACTTGCAAACTTCTCCCCGATCATCGGTTTTAATAATGAACCTAAATATTTTAACGGCATTTTTACCGATATAACCGAGAAGAAAGAGGCCGAAAAAGAGCTTAAAACCGTCCGCTATGTTTACGAGGCCTCGCGTGACGGTATATCTGTCGAAGTCGATAGGAAATTCATTCTGGTAAATGATTCTTTTGCTCGTATGTTCGGCTATGATAGCTCGGCTGAACTGATCGGCCAGGATTCACTCGAGATCGTGGCAGATGAGGATATTAGAAAAGTTGCCGGATATATAAGCTCAAGGGAACGAGAGGAACCGGCTCCTAATATGTATGACTTTGTTGGAAAAAGAAAAGACGGCTCCAGTTTCTTTGTCGAGGCTTCTGTTACTTCATACCGCTCGGAAAATAAGGTCTGTATTGTACGCACTCTTAGGGATATTACCGAAAGAAAACGATCCCAGGAAGCATTAAAGGATTCTGAGGAAAAATATAGAAGTATTACTGAAAATATTGACGACTTCCTCTGGACAGCTGAAGTTGTAAACGGCAGACTGCGCCCGGTTTTTTATACTTCTTCTGTTGAAAAAGTTACTGGTTATCAGCAGGAAGAATTCTTAGACTCATCTAATTTCTGGTTTAAACTTATTTATCCGGATGATATTGAACTGTTCAAACGAAAATTCAGGAATCTCCTGCAGGATCAGGCCAGGTATTCTGATGAAATTGAGCTCAGGATCGTAAATAAACTGGGCAATATTGTATGGGTTAAAAATAAATTTAAGGTGATAAGAAATACCGGCGGCAGGATCGTTAAACTCTACGGACTGGTCAGCGATATTACTCTTAATAAAAAGGCTGAAGAAGACTTGAAAAAATCAGCCATGGAACTCCGTGAGCTTAACAGTACAAAAGATAAATTCATTTCCATAATATCACACGACCTTAGGACACCATTTAGCTCTATCCTTGGCTTTACTGACATACTGCTGAGCGAAATGGATATGAGTGAATCTCAGCAGACTCAGTATATAAAGTATATCCGGGAGTCTTCTGAGAATATGCTCGCACTGGTCAATTCCCTGCTCGACTGGACACGCCTGCAGACAGGTAGAGTAAAATTCGAACCTGCAAGGATTAAGGCTTTTGAGGTAATTAATAAATCTGTTTCTATTGTAAATGGCGCAGCACTGAAAAAAAATATTACGATCAGTTCTTCTGTGGATCCATCGTTATATATTCATGCAGATTTGAACCTTCTGATGCAGGTCGTTAATAACCTCTTATCAAATGCAATAAAATTTACTAAACCTGACGGATCAATTACTATTCAGGCTGAGTTCTCAGATAACTTCAATAAGGTCGAATTTATCGTAAGCGACACCGGTACCGGAATTAAAATGGAAAACCTGGACAAACTCTTTAAGGTCGATTCCAAATTTACACTCGACGGAACTGCCGGCGAAAAAGGCAGCGGACTCGGTCTTTCTATTGTACGCGATATTATTGAAAAACATGGCGGTGAGATCTGGGTTGAAAGTCAATATGGTAAAGGCTCACAGTTCCATTTTACAATACCGGTTGCATCTGCCCAGATACTCCTTGTCGATGACAGCCGCACTGACAGGCTTTTATATTCTAAGATCCTTAAAAATATTATACCTCAGTATAAAATTGAAGAGGCAAATAATGGCCGTGAGGCTTTTGAAGCAATTATTAAAAGCACTCCTGCACTTGTAATTACTGACCATAATATGCCTGAGATGAGCGGCTATGAGCTCGTTAAACAATTGAAGTTCTCCGATATAAACGGTAAACCGCCTGTTATTATCCTTAGCGGGGACGTAAATAAGAGTATAATCGAGGAATACCATGAACTGGGAATTGAGTATATTTTCCAGAAACCGGTAAGTCTTACAACATTTAAAGAGGCAATCGAAAAGTCTCTTAAGAAAGCTCTCTTTAACTGATAACCTGAAAGGAAAAAGACCCTTATAAAGAAAATTACACCCTGAAATTACATCCTGAAAAAGAATATGTGTTCTGAATAATAACAGTATTCCTTCTTTATTAAGGTATTATCTTTATTAAGGCATTATCTTCTTTATCTGCTGGTCAATTAATGAGGGGATCTCATCTACAAGAGCAACCTGCCTGGCTATTCTTAAATCCACAACCGTCTGCGGCATCGACGGAGCAATTGCACTTGAAGGCTCCTGTGCTATTACCCAGCCACCTGCAGCTGAAATATAACCGGCTCCCAGACTCCCGTCGTGACCCATACCTGTTAAGACCACTGCAATTAGTCTCGGCCCAAATACCCTGGCAGCACTCCTGAATAAAGGATCGGCTGCAGGACGCACGAAGTTTTCAGGCGGTCCGTCCGAAAGCTCAAGCTCCAGTTTGTCAGAATTTATTATCATATGCATATTGCCTGGGGCCAGATAGATCTCCCCTTTTTTTATCGGAAGCCTGTCTTCACCTAACTTTACAGGCATACCTGTCTCTTCCTGCAGCCGTTCAGTAAAACTCTTTAACATCCATGCAGGTCCGTGCAGAACAATAAAGATTGAAGCATTATTATATGTTTTCATTTTTGAAAACAGCTCGATCAGAGTCGAAGGCCCGCCCGTGCTCGCTGCTATGCAGATTCCTGCAAAGTCAGGATTCCTTGATCTTTCCTGCTTCTGCTCCGGTGAGGTCGTGATCAGTTCTGAATCCCTTTTCGACAAGACTATCTGAAGACGCTCCTTTATATCTTCAATATGATATGGCTTGGCTATGTAATCATCAGCCCCCGCCTCCATTGCCTTTTCGCGCGCCTGCCTTGAATCAAGTGCCGTAATAAATAGTATCACCGGCGAAGGCTTAATGCGCTTCCTTATCTGCATAGCCAGCTCTATACCATCCATCTTTGGCATCATCCAGTCTGTTAATACAGCATCAAATTTCTCCTGCTTTAATATTTCAAGCGCTTCCTGCCCGTTATTTGCATAACTGGTCTGATAACCCTCTTTTTTTAGTATCTTTAACAGTAATATCCTGCTCGATACATTGTCTTCAACTACCAGTATTTTCATCTTCTTCAGGCAAATGTTTTTTATTATAAATTATCCGTTAATGATAAGCTTTTCCGGCTAATAAGGCAATAATCTTTTTCTCTCCTTAATAAATTTATAATGAATTAATAAAGCTATATATTCAGTAAATAATTTCAGCTTACTGCTCCGGAATGTGTACAAAATGACCTGAAAAAGCAGCTCATTTTTCAATTGGAAAATTGATAATTCCAACAAATGAGAATAACCTGATTCAGGGGTTTTTATTCTGGACATAAAAGTATTAAATACGCCCGTATTCTCCACTTTTCAGTTGTGAAAATGTTTTTTTAATAAGGCACGTAAGTTGCTTGAACAATACGTTACTAATATAGAAAGGTTAAAAAAATGCAAAATAATGAAGAATTAAAAGCAAAAGTTCAGAATGCCTATAAGGATTGGGAAGATAAAGTTTATTGCAAAACCATATCAAAATTCCCCGAAAGGCAGAAAAATTTTACAACCGGATCGTTCTCAAGCGTTAAACCGTTATACCTGCCTACCGATACTGACCAGGAAAAGTATAACGATACACTCGGATACCCGGGACAGTATCCTTTTACTAGAGGCGTTCAGCCTACTATGTATAGAGGCAGATTCTGGACAATGAGACAGTATGCCGGCTTCGGTACGGCTAAGGAATCTAATGAAAGATATAGATACCTGCTTTCTCAGGGACAATCAGGTCTTTCAGTTGCTTTTGATCTTCCGACTCAGATCGGTTACGACAGCGATGACCCTATGGCTTATGGCGAAGTTGGTAAGGTGGGCGTCGCTATTGACACTCTGGCTGATATGGAAATCCTCTTTGACCAGATACCCTTAGATAAAGTCTCTACTTCAATGACAATTAATGCTCCTGCTTCTGTTCTGCTTGCAATGTATATTGCTGTTGCTGAAAAACAGGGCGTAAGCCGCGATAAAATAAGCGGCACAATTCAGAACGATATACTCAAGGAATATATCGCTCGCGGCACCTATATCTTCCCGCCGAAACCTTCAATGAGACTTATTACTAATATATTTGAATTCTGCTCTAAGGAAGTCCCTAAATGGAATACTATCTCAATCTCCGGATACCATATTAGGGAAGCAGGCTCTACGGCAGCTCAGGAAGTCGGATTTACTCTTGCTGACGGTATCGCTTATGTCAACGCCGCTATTAAAGCAGGACTCGACGTCGATCAGTTCGCCGGACAGCTCTCTTTCTTCTTTAATGCCCATAACGACCTTTTGGAAGAGGTTGCAAAGTACCGCGCTGCAAGAAGACTCTGGGCTAAGATAATGAAGGATAGGTTCTCAGCTAAGAAAGATAAATCTCAGATGCTCCGCTTCCATACACAGACTGCAGGTTCAACTCTTACTGCACAGCAGGTTAATAATAATATCGTAAGAGTTACAATTCAGACTCTTGCTGCTGTCTTAGGCGGAACTCAGAGCCTCCATACAAATTCACGCGATGAAGCTCTTGCTCTTCCAACTGAAGAATCTGTAATGATTGCACTCCGCACTCAGCAGATCGTCGCTCAGGAAAGCGGCGTTACTAATACGATCGACCCGCTTGCAGGATCTTACTATGTCGAAAACCTTACTGACCAGATCGAAAAGGAAGCTGAAGAATATATAAATAAAATCGACGCTATGGGCGGAATGATTGAAGCTATCGAGGGCGGCTATGTACAGAGCGAGATCCAGAGAGCTTCTTATCAGTTTACTAAGGAAATGGAAAGCGGCGAAAGAATTGTAGTCGGCGTAAATAAATACCAGGTTAAAGAAGAAGAACCTAAGGGTCTACTTAAGATCGATATGAAGGCTCAGGACGAACAGGTTAAATTCTTAAATCAGGTACGCGCTCAGAGAAATAACGCAGAGGTGGAAAATAAACTCAACGCACTGCGCAAGGCTGCTGAAACTGACGAAAACCTCATGCCTTTTATATTGGATGCAGTAAAAGAATATGCCGGAATAGGCGAGATCTGCAATGCAATGCGCGCTGTCTTCGGCGAATATAAGGAAAACGTGGTCGTTTGATTACCTGTTTGTCTGACCAGATGGACATCTGTCCATCTGGTAGTTTAATCATATTGTTTAAAAGGAGAATATAATGACACCAACACATATTGAACATATCGGTATCGCTGTAAAAGATCTTGAGGAATCTATAAAATACTACGAGAATATACTTGGACTGAAATGTTACGCAGTTGAAGAGGTAAAAGACCAGAAAGTAAAAACAGCTTTCTTTATGGTCGGACAAACTAAATTAGAGCTTCTTCAATCAACCTCCGACGACGGACCTATAGCAAAGTTCATCGAGAAAAAAGGTGAAGGCATTCACCACCTCGCATTCGCAGTTAACGGCATTGAAAGTGCCTTGAAGGAAGCTGAGGAAAAAGGAATCCAGCTTATCGATAAAACTCCGCGCAAAGGCGCCGAAGGACTGGATATCGCATTCCTCCACCCAAAGTCAACAAACGGTGTGCTAACTGAATTGTGCGAAAAGAAAAACTAGTGGAAAAATAAACTAATTACTGAATAATATTTTCCTTAAAAAGAGAGAAATCATGGCAATTGAAGAGAAACTTCTTGAATTAACGCAGATGCGCGACAAGGCCAGATTAGGCGGCGGCGAAAAAAGAATCGAGTCACAGCACCGCAAAGGAAAGTTTACTGCCCGCGAAAGGATCGATATGCTTCTCGACGAGGGAAGCTTCGAGGAATTCGATATGTTCGTATCCCACAGATGTATCGACTTCGGCCTTAAAGGTCAGGACTACCTTTCAGACGGCGTTGTAACAGGCTATGGCACAATTGACGGCAGACTTGTTTATGTCTTTTCACAGGACTTTACTGTCTTCGGCGGATCACTCTCAGAGATGTACGCAATGAAGATCTGTAAAATAATGGATAAGGCAATGAAGGTCGGCGCTCCTTTGATCGGCATTAATGACTCAGGCGGCGCTCGTATTCAGGAAGGCGTAAAAAGTCTTGGCGGTTATGCCGAGATATTCCAGAGAAACATTATGGCCTCAGGCGTTATCCCGCAGATAAGCGCTATCTTCGGCCCCTGCGCCGGCGGTGCGGTTTACTCACCCGCTTTAACTGACTTTACTGTTATGACCGAAGGCACTAGCTATATGTTCGTCACAGGCCCTAAGGTTGTTAAAACCGTTACCGGCGAAACTGTTACTGAAGAGGAACTCGGTGGAGCTGCTGTTCATGGATCTAAATCCGGTGTGACTCACTTCGTGGCTGACGACGAACAGGAAGGAATACTCCTTATAAGAAAGATCTTAAGCTATATGCCTCAGAATAACCTCGAAGATCCGCCGCTTAGCCCCTGCGACGACCCGATCGACAGAATTGAAGACGTGCTTAATTCAATTGTCCCTGATAATGCTAATAAACCTTATGATATTAAAGACGTTATTCATGCAATTGTTGACTATAATGAATTCGTTGAGGTACAGAGACACTTTGCACCTAATATCATTATCGGTTTTGCAAGATTTAACGGTATGCCTGTCGGTATTGTGGCTAACCAGCCTAATTACCTTGCAGGCGTTCTCGATATTAACGCCTCTCGCAAGGCAGCTAGATTCGTAAGATTCTGCGACGCTTTCAATATCCCGCTTGTTACTTTGGTCGACGTTCCTGGATTTTTACCCGGCACAGCTCAGGAGTACGGCGGAATTATTATCCACGGCGCAAAACTCCTTTTTGCATATGGCGAAGCTACCGTTCCTAAGGTTACTGTAATTTTAAGAAAAGCCTATGGCGGCGCTTATGACGTTATGAGCTCCAAACACTTAAGAGGCGATATCAACTACGCATGGCCTACAGCTGAAATTGCTGTTATGGGCCCTAAAGGCGCAATTGAAATCCTCCATAATAAAGAACTCCAGGATATAACTGACGAAAAAGAACGCGTCGAGTTCTTAAATAAAAAGGAAGAAGAATACAGAAATAAATTTGCTTCACCTTACGTGGCTGCAAAATACGGCTATATCGATGACGTGATTGAACCTAGAAATACCAGGTTCCGTATTATCCGTGCTCTTCAGTCTCTTGCTACAAAGAAAGATGTTAATCCTCCTAAAAAACACTCTAATTTACCGCTTTAATAAGGAGGAGAAAATATGTGGTTTAAGTTCTTAAAGAAAAAAACAGAAGATACTGAAACAGTCGAAGATTCAATGACACAGATGACTAAGCTTCAGAAGGAAGCAAACAGCCTCGGAAGTGAAGGCGAGATTTATGCTGTTATCGGTATGGCTCTGCATTTGTACCTTGAGGATGCTCATGACTATGAGAAAATGGTGCTCACTATGCAAAGAGTCATGAGACCATATTCACCATGGAGTTCAAAAATATACGGCTTAAGACAATATCCTAGATAAACACATAACCAACAAAATGGTATTACTCAATGAGGAAGTTCAAATTCAAAATCAAAGACAATCATTATGATGTTGATATTGTAAATGTCGAAGACAATATAGCAGAAGTGATTGTTAACGGGACCACCTATCACGTAGAAGTGGACAAAAAGATCCAGACATCAAAAACTCCGATGCTCGTGCGCTCAAAAGCTGAACCTTCAACCGATAGCCATAAGGCCGTCGTCAGAACTAGCAGCCCAAGCGCACCAAAGGGTACCGGAACTATTAAGTCTCCTCTGCCGGGGACAATTCTTAGTATCTATGTTAAAACAGGCGATGTGGTAAAGATTGGCGATAGGCTTTTAACACTTGAAGCTATGAAAATGGAAAATAACATCAACTCTGATAAGGAAGGTGTTATTAAGGATATAAAAGTTAACGTTGGTAATGCCGTCCTTGAAGGCGATGTGCTTTTAGAGATCGGCAGTTAAACAGGCTCGTTTTCATTCAGATTTAAATCTTTGGCGGGAAAATCCTTTTTCCCGCCTGCTGATTAACCGGAGAATTATCAAGATGGGAAATGTTATCCTCCAGACTTTACTTATGTATGGAATAGCAATCGTTATTTCATTCTTTGTGGCCTTCATTATTAAAATTATCTACAGTTCAATTAAATTTTTCAAAAAAGACTAAGCTGCATGTAAGGATATATATTAATGGGTACGAACAATGTATTAAATCTTTTCCAGGGTATCTCGACTCTTCTCAGCTCTGAACCTACTATAATGATCGCCCGCATAGCACTGATACTGCTTGGAATGCTGTTGGTATATTTGGGTAAAAAAGAGATCCTCGAACCATTGCTTATGATACCAATGGGACTTGGAATGTCGGCAATTAATGCCGGTATACTTTTTCTTCAGAACGGACAGCAGGGAAACCTTTTTGTTGATCCGCTTATTACTGATACAAAACAGCTTATGGATATCATGCAGATCAATTTTCTGCAGCCTATCTATACACTTACTTTCAGCAATGGTCTTATAGCATGTTTTGTTTTTATGGGAATTGGCGTCTTGCTCGACGTGGGCTTTCTTCTTTCACGCCCTTTCTTAAGCATGTTCCTTGCTATCTGTGCAGAGTTTGGTACGTTTGCAACTATCCCCATTGCTAAGGCAATGGGCTTAAGCCTTAACGACGCTGCCTCAATTGCTATGGTAGGCGGCGCTGATGGCCCAATGGTTTTGTTTACTTCACTCAGCCTTTCAAAGGAACTGTTCGTGCCGATTACTGTCGTTGCTTATCTTTACCTCGGACTGACCTACGGAGGCTACCCTTACCTGATTAGACTGTTGGTGCCAAAGAAACTCAGAGCAATAAAAATGCCGCCTAAAAAACAGACCCGCCCTGTCTCTTCGGGCGAAAAAATGGCATTTGCTGCTGTCACAAATACTGTCCTCTGCCTTCTTTTCCCTGTAGCCGCTCCGCTTTTTATCTCTCTTTTCTTGGGCGTTGCTGTAAGAGAATCAGGCTTAAAACATTTTATCGATTTTATCGGCGGACCGCTTCTCTATGGCTCGACTTTCTTTTTGGGCTTTTTACTTGGCGTCCTCTGTGAGGCCCACCTTATATTAAACCCTAAGATATTAATTCTTCTGGTGCTTGGAATTCTGGCTCTCCTGCTCTCAGGCATCGGAGGCTTAATGGGCGGGTATATAATGTACTTTATTACTAAAGGTAAATTTAATCCCGTAATTGGTATTGCCGGCGTCAGCTGCGTCCCGACTACAGCAAAGGTTGCACAGAAAACAGTAACTGAGGTTAATCCCGATGCACTGATACTTCCTGAAGCAATAGGTGCTAATATATGCGGGGTTATTACTACAGCAATTATTGCAGGTATTTATATAACCCTTATTCCGCTTTTTAAATAATTTCAGGTTTCATTTTTCATAAGTATTTATAACGACTATCTTTTCAGGAGATTAAAATGGATATTACGGTTATTTTCTGGGGAGCTTTTATTGCTATCTTTTTCCTGGTTTTTGGTATCGATATGTATGTTACTGACCACCGCAAAGGACCTGTTAAAATAAAGACCGCTCTATCGTGGACCTGCGTGTGGATTACTGTTGCTCTGTCTTATGGTGCTGCCTTATTCTTCTTCTATCCGAATGGCCAGGTTAAAGCCTTTGAATATATTACAGGTTATCTAACTGAGTATTCTTTGTCAGTCGATAACCTGTTTGTTTTTATCATGATCTTTTCTGTAATGGGCATCAGAGAAAAAAATCAGCCGCTTATGCTCAAAATAGGTATTCTGGCTTCTATCTTTTTACGAATTGTATTTATTCTATTTGGCTCAGAACTCATACATAGATTTCACTACGTTATCTATATCTTCGGAGCAATACTCCTCTACACTGCTTATAAAATGGCCTTCACTGAAGATGAGGAAATCGACCCGGAAGAGAATTACTTCTACAGACTCGTTTCTAAATACTTCCCTGTTGAAACTAATCCTGACGTAGAACACTTCTTTGTACGCAAGTCTGGAAAACTTCATGTGACAACTCTTTTTCTGATCTTTATACTGATCGGAACAACAGATATACTCTTTGCCTTCGACTCTATACCTGCAATTTTCGGAATAACAACTGATCCGTTTATCGTTATTACATCAAATGTTTTCGCTGTGCTTGGACTTATCTCTCTGTTTTTTGCTCTTAAAGGAATTATGGGTATGTTCAGGTTCTTAAAGCATGGCGTGTCTTTTATTCTGCTTTTTGTGGGCATTAAAATGCTTATCTCAGGAATTTATGTCATACCGATCCATCTATCACTGATATTTATTGTACTGACATTATTAATGTCAATCCTGGCATCTGTATGGATCAAAGAACATGCCCTTGAAGTAGTTGAAAATGATTTTATTACTAAAGAATAGATCCTGCAAAATTAAGTCTGTATGTAAGACAAGAATACAAGTCTGATGAGAAAATTGACCAGGTTTTAAAAAACAGGCGTGTAAGAAAACAGGTTTAATACAAAAAAAAAAAAAAATATACTACTGCTGTCTTCTTCAGACGGCAGTAGTATTTTTTTTATCATACCGGCAAAAGAAATTAACTAATCAGCCGATCCAACAGTTTCTTTCTCCTGCTTCTCAATTTCCTGCGGAAACATTCTGTCAAGCAAACGGATTGTCACATAAAATATCCCCATAAAAAAGAATATCCCTGTCATGCCTTTGCCTGTGATCATTAAAGCGTTCCAGAATGTATTAAAAGTTTCTTGCGTAAACATATCTTTGATCTCCTTTTTCTTTAAGCAGCTAATGCAAGTATTAAACCGCCGGCAATTACTGATCCGATCTGACCGGCAACATTTGCACTTACAGCATGCATCAGTAAGAAGTTAAACTGATCCTCTGCCTGCCCCATATTATGAATTACTCTTGCCGACATCGGAAATGCAGATATACCTGCAGCCCCAATCATCGGGTTGATCTTCTTCTTTAAGAACAGGTTTAAGAACTTAGCAAACAGAACTCCGCCTGCTGTATCAAAAATAAAGGCCACTAACCCTAAACTTATAATAATTAAGGTCTGAGGCTGAAGAAATTTTTCAGCTGTCATTGTGGCTGCAATTGTAATTCCTAAAAGGATCGTTACAAGGCTTGCCAGTTCATTTTGTGCCGATAATGACAATTTATTCAAAACACCGCATTCTCTTATTAAATTACCAAACATTAAAAAGCCTATCAAAGCTACTGACGAAGGAGCAATTATTCCTGCAAATACTGTAACAATTATTGGGAATATGATTAATACTGTCTTTGATACACTTTTTGCATGACTTTCCATTCTGATGCGGCGCTCATTCTTTGTGGTCAGAAGCTTTATTACAGGCGGCTGAATTATTGGCACTAACGCCATATATGAATAAGCAGCAACTGAAATTGGCCCTAACAGGTCTTTTGCAAATCTGGTTGCTACATAGATCGATGTAGGTCCGTCTGCTGCACCAATTATTCCAATTGATGCAGCTTGCTTCAAATTAAATCCGAATAGCGTCGCCATCATCATTGTAAAGAAAATTCCGAACTGAGCCGCAGCACCAAAAAGCAGCAGACTAGGCTTCTTTAACAGCGGCGAAAAATCGATCATGGCACCTACGGCCACAAAGATCAGTAACGGGAAGATCTCGGTCAGAATACCAGCCTGAAAAAAAACATTCAGTACACCTTCAACTTTTTCTCCTCCATTAAACTGGTCGATAGCTGCGGAAAATGGAATATTGACTAAAATGGCTCCAAATCCCATAGGCAGTAATAATGCAGGCTCGTACTCTTTCTTAATTGCCAGGTAGATCAGAACACCTCCTACTATTATCATGACAATCTGCTGCCATGTAATTGCAGTAAGTCCAACGAAAAGTCCATCCATAAAAACTCCGGAATAATTGAAATTTTTGAACCCTCAAAAATACTCAAATATTCTTTATATGCCCTAATAAAAAAGATAATCTTCTCTTTTATTCGAATAATTTTTATGAGGGATATGAGTGCTCATCAAAATCTAAAAAGAATAAAGACGGGTATGTAAAATAATTCTGAAAAACTGCGCTTGCCTTTAGTGTGCCGCAGCCTTTTCTTTAAGATAAGCAAGTATCTCTGATTGCTGATCGGTAAGCTCCCCTCTTGTTTTTTTAAGCATGTTCAGTAGTGTTAATGAATTGCTGATGTAGCTTAAAAGTAAATTGCCTCCGGATGAGCTGAGTGCATCTATATGTTTTTTTATTGTCTCAACTTCACCTCTGGCAGCCGGACCGCTTAAAGCCCCTGCAATGCCGTCTTTTGCAATATTACTTAATGTCGACTCAATGATCGGCACTGAAATATCTTGAAAAGTGACTTCTGAGATACAGGCATTCTCAAATGCAGTCAATGCATTATAAAGATTGGCTACAATAAAATTTGATGCCCATACGCCTGTTAGATGATAAAAGACTTTCTTATCTGATGAGATCCTGAAGGCTTTAAGCTGAAGATCTGAAGCAACTTCATTCAATATATTCTCTGCCGTATCTTGATTGGTTTCTACTGCGGCATAATGATCCTTTAGTTCAACAGTCTCATCAGAAGGAAAGGTCTGCATTATATGGAAAGATGCCACAGATGCCTTCTTTTCTTCCAGGCTTTTTAACAGACTTATATCCTGTGCACCTGAAAGATGTACAAACAAAGATTCTCTGAAATTTAACCTGGCTTTCGACAGGCTTTCTGCAGCATTTTTTATCTCACCATCAGGCACTGTAAGAAAGTAGATTGCCGGACTTCCGGGTATCTCGGAAATCTCACTTGTAAAAGTTCTTATGCCGAACCTTCCGGCAAGCTTTTCAGCTGATTCAATTCTTCTGCTGTATATGCAGCCGATATTGTATTTTGCATCAATAAGAGCCTTGGTAAGAGAATATGCAACCTTTCCGGCTCCGATAATACAGATATTTTTCATGATTACAGTCAGCTATTTTCTGTCCTTTTTCAGTTATTCTTTCTTTTTCAGTTATTCTTTCTTTTACGTGTTTACCGTTTATCCATAGATCATTGCAGAAAGATAGCCTACTACCTCAGAATTATCCCCTGAAACATCTCCTGAGTCGCTTCTGTGCAGCACAATGGATTTTCGTTTTTTCAGTATATCAGCAGCCCGCATTAATGATACTATCGGTCCGCCGCCGCATGCCTCACAGCGCCTGAACTCCAGGTCTTCCTGAAGCCCTTCGTAATCAAATTCCTCGATCCTCCGTTCAACTATTGAATCAAGATACCCGGCTTCCTGCTTTGAATGAAAGTGCGACATGTCCGAACTGGCAACAACCAGCGTCTCACCATCCAATATTTCTGCTGTCTTATCTGCTAGCTCGTAAACATACTTTCTACTCTGATCACCTATTACAACAGGCACTATGCTGAAATCCTTTAAGACCATCTGTAAAAATGGCAGCTGAACTTCAAGTGCATGCTCCTGCCGGTGCCCTTCTATACCCTTAAAAATATTTTCGCTTCCTTGGACCAGCCTCTCAACTTTTTCTTTATCCACAGGAACTATGCCTAACGGGGTCTTGTAGCCATCTCCATTGTATACCGAAACACCCGGGAAATATTCCCTGTGACTCGGAGATATTATAACTACTGTCTTATAAGTATTCCCTTTTATTCTGCTGTATGCATAAGCCGCTGTCCGGCCTGAATAAATATAGCCTGCATGCGGCGCAACAAGCCCGAATATCTTCCCATCCGGCTCTTTTTGCTGACCTTGCGGATCATTCGAAAATTCTTCGCTCTCTGTAATATCTAATAGAATTTTCAGCTCTTCTCTGAGCTGCGATTCACTTGCCGGATAAAACATTCCGGCAACTGCCATTGGCCTAATTGTCTGCATATTCCTGACTCCTTATTTCTTCTTCTGAAAAAACAGTAGCCGTAAAAAGATTCATCTTTAACTCTCTTTCCTTCCACAATAGCGGCGGCAGTCCTGCTTTTTCACATATTGCAGAAAGATACATCTCTTTTGTCATGTTGTGTTCAATTGGTACCTGCGGCAATAACAACGCCCTGCGCCCTAAGTCCTCTAAAATAAGACCGTGAACCCCAAGCTGAATATCATCATAGCTGTTCATCTTAAACGGCGGAGATAAAA
This sequence comes from Bacillota bacterium, assembly GCA_050262615.1. Classification (GTDB taxonomy): domain Bacteria; phylum Bacteroidota; class Ignavibacteria; order Ignavibacteriales; family SURF-24; genus JAUZPB01. The sequence continues at coordinate 3,475 of JBLNEL010000098.1, read as the reverse complement.
CCGATATCTCAATCTCTACCTTCTCAAGTTCCCGCTCTTCTAAAGGATAAAACCTCGGATCACTGAAGGCTGCACGCAGCGCTGCATCACAAACTGTTTCATATAGGTAATTCTCAGATTCAATGAAACCTATGCAGCCTCTTAATGAACCTTTTTTTGTAAGTGTTACAAATGCCCCTGCATTTGCCTTCATTACTGCCGGAAATTCATCATAGTTCACCTGAGTCAATCTCCTGCCGCTGAAAAATGACTTAATTGTTTCCCTGGCAGCATTTAACAGTATTCTCTTCTCCTTGTCAGTCAATTCCATCTGTACTATTCCTTTTGTTTCTTCTATCCGGTTGCTGAAAATTATCTTACTTAAGAAAACAGATAATAACTGATCAGCCTGAATACTAACTAATCAATGGAGTAAACATGAAGCTCTCTTTTCTCTTTAAGCAGATAAACCAGATTATCTTTCATAAAATATGAATCGGGTACGTAGGCATTGGCAGTCGAGTTAAGTACATCCTCAAATATCTTCTCACGCGTATTAATATCAACAGCAATAAACATATTTATAAAGTTCTTTTCTGAAGCCCTGATGTAGTAATTGAACAGTAGGATGTCCTTATACCTGATGTACTCGATGTTCCCCTGGATCTCAAATCCATCTGCAAATTTATGAATTATCTCCTTAGTATCAATGTCATTAATCGTATCATCACGCAATATGTTGGGAAAGAGGTAATCCTTGTACTCGGCTGCAACATCTATCTTATCTCGTATTAAGTTAATTGCAAAGGCATTATCCCCTAAGTCCTCTGTCTCTTCTCCTGTCATATAATCCAGCGAATAGAAATTCCTCCCCTCGAATTTGGGCTTATATGTATATACCTTGTCATCATAAACGAAAAGAAATGCATATTTGTCGTTCTGCCAGAGCACCTGCTGTGTATTGATATCAAAAGCAATGATCTCTTTATGCGCCGGCATATCGGGCTTTGCAAACTTATGAAAGAAAACTATATCCTTGTAGATAACCTCAATGCCGATCCAGAACTTCTCCTCGAACTGAAAGTTCCTGAAGACCTCTTCTCCTGTCTGAGCGTCAATGCAGTTGAAATAAACCTGCTTGTGCTCAACATCCCGGTCCTCAATTAATACTTTGTCTGACTGTGAGATAAGTATCCGCCAGAGCTGGCGGCCATTTGTAAAAATATATCTGGGCTTAATTTCCATTCGTAAACTTCTGGTTTATTTTGTTCATTCTTCTGTTTAATTTTGCCGCTTCTTCTTTATACTGAAAAATACGGGATTATAAAATAATCAGGGATCATAAAATAAATGTAGGAATTTGGCAGACCAAATTCCTACACTCTTTCTGGTTTATTTATAATTAATATTATCCTTAAGCAGGATCAAACAATGCGGTAAAGTGCCTTAACATCGGAGCTTCATATGTGATCTTATAGCCTTTCAGGCATTCCCTTTTCCTGAAGACTTCAATTACAATTTCAGCTACATAATCAATGTGGCTTTGAGTGTAAACACGTCTTGGAATTGCAAGTCTCACAAGTTCCATCGGCGGAGGTATAAGCTTGCCATGCTGGTCATATTTACCGAACATTACACTGCCTATCTCTACTGTGCGTATGCCGCCTTCAAGGTATAATGCACATGCTACTGCCTGTCCGGGGAATTTTTCGGCCGGAACATCCGGCAGAAAACGCTTTGCATCTATATAGATCGCATGACCTCCGGGCGGCTCAATAATTGGCACTCCGGCTGCAATAAGCTTTTCGCCTAAGTATTCAACACTTCTTATCCGGTACTGCAGATATGATTCCTCCAGTATTTCCTCTAAACCCTGGGCTATTGCCTCAAGATCCCGCCCTGCCAAACCTCCATAGGTCGGGAAACCCTCTGTAACTATCAGTAAATTACGGCAGTTCATTGCAAGTGCGTCATCATTTAATGCCAGAAAGCCGCCGATATTTACCAGCGCATCTTTCTTTGCACTCATCGTAACACCATCTGCATAGGAGAATATTTCCTGGGCAATCTCAAGAATCGATCTGTTCTCGTAGCCCTTTTCCCGCTTCTTTATAAAATATGCGTTTTCAGCAAACCTGCAGGCATCTATAAATAAAGGTATTCCGTATTTACTGCATACCTCTTTTGTCTGCCTGATATTCTGCATCGAAACAGGCTGACCGCCGCCTGAATTGTTGGTAATTGTGATCATGCAAAGCGGTATGTTCTCTTTACCTTTCTCCTGAATGAACTTTTCAAGTGCTTCAATATCCATATTGCCCTTGAAATCAGCCCTTATTTCAGGATGCTTGCCTACTTCGTTTAACAGGTCATAAGCTTCTGCTTTCGAAAATTCTATATTGGCCCTTGTTGTGTCAAAATGTGTATTGTTCGGAAAGTATTTCCCCTCTCCCCCAGTAATTGAGAAAAGTATCTTCTCGGCAGCACGCCCCTGATGCGTGGGAATTATATGCTTCATGCCCGTTATTTTCTTTACCATGCTCTCGAAACGGTAAAAGCTCCTCGACCCGGCATATGACTCATCCCCTTCCATAATGCCTGCCCATTGCCTGGCACTCATTGCAGAGGTGCCGCTGTCTGTAAGCAGGTCTATTATTACATCGTCTGCATGAACTAAGAATGGATTGTAGCCGGCTTTCTTTAAAATATCTTCCCTTTCTTCCCTTGTGGTAAACCTTATGGGCTCAACCGACTTGATCTTGAAAGGCTCAATTATAGTTTTCATAAGTCTCCGCATTTTTTAATATTAAACTTAGCCTTTTAAGCTCTATTTGGCAAATCTAAATTGTTAGTTTGTAATTAAAGAAAAAATCTGTTTACTTGATCAAAAAATTCGTTAAATTTAACCGTGACATATAGTCCTCTTTACCGGTTAATATAAAATTAAATTAACAATGGAGACATCAAAATGGACGAGACCACTAACCCCGAAGTACTTTCGACTGAAAGGGCTCCCGAGCCTGTCGAAGAGGAACTGAGCCATTCAGATAAGTTTATTGGAATGCTCAGCAGCCCGGGGAAAACTTTCGAACAGACAGCAAAATTCCCTCCCAGAGTAATTGACTGGCTGCTCCCTGTTTTACTTACTGTTCTGTTTGCTATCATCTCTAACTTCGTCGTAATGAGCAACCCTAACATCCGTTATGAACTCATTCAAAAACAGTTGCAGCAGGTCGAAAAGAACTTTAACTCTATGGTAGAAAAAGGACAATTAAGCAGAGATCAGGCAGATGAACAGATCGATAAGATCCGCGATAGAATGGATGAGAGCAATAATATCGGCGCCAGGATTATTCAGGTTATCTCTACACTTTTTGTGATATTTATCTCTTTCTTTATTGTTTCAGGCGTTTATCTGATCTTTTCAAGATTCGTTCTTAAAGGCCAGGGCACTTACGCCTCGGCAATGGTCGCAAACGGACTGCCTTACTATATC
>JBLNEL010000097.1:0-8376 GCA_050262615.1 Bacillota bacterium | reverse complement strand
ACATCAATTTTAACAGAAACTCCTGTGAGATAAAATTTGATGTACAAAAGATTGTTGACCGCAGTTTTGATGATCTGCCTATTGAGATAATTAACGTTCCCAAAGGAGAGTCTGTCGTATTAATTCCGAGCAAAATGACAGTTGTTTTACGAGGCGGGATCAATCTTTTAGGGAAACTAAAGCCTGAGGAGATCCGTCCCTTTGTAGATTATAAGCAAATTGTTAAAGATACACTTGGAACAATTGAACCAAATCTTAAACTTCCATTTTTTTCTTCACTTATTGATAAAAAACCGGCTAAATTAAAATATATCATAAAAAAATTTTAGGTGTTATGTTCATTTCATTCGAAGGATTAGACTTTTGCGGTAAATCTACTCAGGTAAGTTTGCTAGAAGATTATTTAATTAAAAAAGGGAAAAAAGTTAAAGTCATCAGGGAACCAGGCGGAACCAGCATTTCGGAAAAGGTAAGAGATGTGCTGCTTGACAAAAAAAACCTTGAGATGTTTATTGAGACCGAAATACTTCTTTTTTCAGCTGCCCGCTCGCAGCTGGTTAGGGAAATAATTCGTCCTTTTTTAAAGGAGAATTATTATGTAATTTCTGATAGATTCCATGATTCTACAACTGCATACCAGGGATTTGGCAGGTCGATTCCACTGGAGTTTGTCCAGACAATAAGTAGCTTCGCGATTGGGGAAACAGTCCCTGATATTACTTTTTTTATTGATCTTCCGGTAGAAGAAACTGAAAAAAGAAAAGCTCAGAGAAATCTAAGTGAATTAGACAGAATCGAAGTTTCAAAAAATAACTTTTATGAAAAGGTAAGAGAAGGCTATCTCTATCTTTCAAGATCGGAAAAAAGGTTCAAGATTGTTGACGGGCTTTTAACGATTGAACAGATTCATGACCTGATTATCAGGCATATAGAAGAAATGGAAAAGAATTATTGATGAAGTAGATCTAAATGTAAAAGCAATGAAAGGAGCGGATCAGCAAATGGTAAAAAGATATAAATATTTACTAATTCCTCTGGTTCTGATACTCTGTTCTGGTTTTATTAAAACTGATAGTGATATTTACTTTCAGGTATCACGAAGCATAGATATTTTTGGAAAGGTATACAAGGAGGTATCTTTCAATTATGTCGATAATCTTAATCCCGAAGAGTTTATGGTCTCGGGTATAAACGGGATGTTGTCCTCGCTTGATCCTTATACAGTGTTTATTGATGAAAAAAGAAAAAGTGATATTGACCTGTTAACAAATGGGAAATATGGCGGAATTGGAATTTCGATTGGCATACGGAATGACAAAATAACCATAGTAGACATCATGGATGGATATTCTGCGCAAAGGCAAGGTATCAGAATTGGTGATGTGATAGAAAAGGTTAATAATGTAGAATTAACTAAGGATAATTTTGAAGATATTTCGTCACTGGTAAAAGGAGATCCCGGGACTGAAGTACAGATAACTATATTACGGGATAACGAAGGACAGATTGTTTTCAATCTTTTAAGAGAGGAAATTAAAGTAAAGAATCTTACATTTGGAGGATTCGTTCCTGAGAACAGCAATAATATATACCTCAAACTCACCGGTTTTACAAGAACAGCAGGCGATGAAATACAGAAGACACTTTCAGAACTGAAGGAGCAAAAGCCTGTCAACTCGATTGTTCTTGATCTCAGAGGAAATCCTGGTGGGCTGCTGGATGCTGCAGTGGATGTATGTGAAAAATTTTTAAAAAAAGAACAATTGATTGTTACAGTAAAGGGAAGAGATTCAGCTAATTCAAAATCGTATTATTCATCTGAAGAGCCTGTAGCTGGGAATTCTAAACTTGTTGTACTAGTCGATAGCGGAGCCGCCTCTGCTTCCGAGATCGTAGCCGCTGCTATACAGGATCATGATCGGGGGCTGATATTAGGTACAGATACTTTTGGTAAAGGACTTGTTCAAACTGTAATTCCACTTTCTTATAATACATCATTAAAAATTACCACAGCAAAATATTATACACCCAGCGGCAGGTGTATACAAAAGATAGATTATTCAAGAAATAATAAAGTATTCGTTACGAACAAGGGATCTGTTAGTCAAGCCTTTAAAACTGATAATGACAGGCAGGTATTTGCTGCCGGAGGTGTAAAACCTGATTCAGTTGTAGTCAGTGATTCGGAAATTAATGTTGTCAATGATCTTAATTCAAGAGGCATGATATTTAAGTTTGCAACATCATTCGCAAATTCTCATACAAAAGATGAATTTTATAAAACAAGTCAGGATGTGCTTTTTAACCAATTCACTGATTTTCTGAAAAAGGACAAATATAAGTACAGATCTGCTATTGAAAAGCAGCTAAATGATTTGTATGCAGATGCAAAAAAAGAAAACTATAACAAATCAATCCTTGATCAGCTAAACAACCTAGATAGTCAGTTAAAAAGCATGAGGGACTTTGAAATAAAGAACCACAAAACCGAAATAGTCAATGCCCTTAGAAGCGAGTTACTTATGCATTATGAGGGAAGCACCGGAAGGATGAAAGAACTTTTAAACAGTGACAGGCAATTTAAGATCGCATTGGATATTCTGAATGATAATGCATTATATAATCATCTACTGACGCATCATTAAAGATTTTAAGTTAACCAATAAAAGGGAAGATAATTGAAAAGCAGCTTAGCCAGGTATCTTTTTCTATTGTTTTTACTGCTTCCGGATATAGTTTGGGGGCAGTTTTACTTTTTTGGTAGAAACAAAGTTCAGTACGATGCTTTCGACTGGAAGGTTCTGAAAACAGAACATTTCGATATTTTCTACTATGATGGCTTTGAGGAAATGGCAGAAATAGGTGCTTCCTTTGCAGAGGAAGCTTTCTCTGATCTTAAAGTTAAGTTTAACACCATCATCACCACAAGAATTCCGCTTATTTTTTACAACACACATTTGCACTTTCAGCAGACTAACACAACTCCGGGGTTTATTCCTGAAGGTGTTGGCGGCTTTTTTGAATTCCTGAAAGGCCGGGTTGTAATTCCTTATCTGGGATCAATTGATCAGTTCAGGCATGTGATCCGTCATGAATTGGTACATGTATTTATGACTAACAAAGTATATCGTGTACTAATTGACCACAGGGTTACTACCGACAGATATCCACCTTTATGGTTTATTGAAGGACTTGCTGAATATTGGTCGACGACCTGGGATACACAAGCAGAAATGGTAATGCGGGACGCTGTACTCAATGATATGTTTGTCGGAATTGCCGATATATACCAGATATTCGGCACATTTCAAATGTACAAAGAAGGACAGAACCTGCTGGAATTTATTTCGAAGAGCTATGGCGAGGAGAAAATACTCTTCATGATGGAAAACATTTGGCAGTTTGAGAATTTTAATGAGCTTATAGAATATACTATAAACAAACCGATCGAAGAAATTGACAAGGAATGGCTCTTTTATTTACGGCAGAAGTATTTCCCGTTAATGGCCCAGAAAGTTCCCCCGGAGAATGGGGCTAAGAAAATTACAAATTTCGGCTTTAATTTTTCACCATCTTTTTACATAAAAGATGGAAAACCATTTATTTATTTTGTGGCAAACAGAATTGGTTATTCATCGGTTTACCAACTTGAATTAAAGGATTTTGAAAGAGAAAAAGACAGGCCTCAGCCTGAAGTTTTAATTAGAGGCGAAAAAGAAGATGTGTTTGAAGCTTTCCATCTTCTGGATGCTTCATTAAATGTTTCAAAAAACGGAATATTGGCATTTATAACTAAAACAGGGGCTACTGATGCTTTACATTTTTATTCTATAAAAGAAGATAGAATAATTAGAACTTTTCAGAACAGTGAACTGATCACCATGACATCTCCACGATGGTCAAACGATGCAAGCAAAGTCGTATTTCAATCGATAGACAGAAAGGGCTATTCTGATATATTTGTATATAACTTTGATGATGAATCGCTGACAAGAATTACAAATGATTATTACAGTGATATTAATCCTGTCTTTGGGAAGAGGGATAGTACAATAGTATTTGCTTCAGACAGAACGGACGGTTCTTATAAGAAAAAATACAACCTGTTCGAATTCAGCCTGAAAGATCATTCTATAAATTACTTAACATACAATAATGCGAATAATCAAAACCCGGTTTTCTCGCCAGATTTTAAATACCTGTATTTTATTTCGGATTATGATGGGATACAGAATTTATGGAGGATGGAAACCAGCACAACTGATCAGAGTTCCATGCAGCAGGTTACTAATTTTTATACCAGTGTTTTTGATTTCACATTTTCCGGTAAAGATTCAGTAGTTGCTTCAGCATTTGAAAAATTTTCTTTTCAGCTTTACAAGATAGATATCAATAAGGCAAGAGATTCTATTAACAAAACCGTTAATTTTGACTTTGCCTCGATAGGTGAGAAATGGGTGGCAAATAAGCTTGTCTCGAGTTCTTTAAAAGGTAAGCTCAAATATGAAAATAAATATACTCTGGATTATGCGCAAAGCCAGGTATCTACTGATCCCGTTTATGGGACACAGGGAGGAGCTCTTTTTTCTTTGAGCGACCTGTTTGGCAATGACAACTATTATTTCCTTATTTACAATACTGCCGAAGTACAAAGTGAAATACTTAAAAGTTTTAATATTGCTATTTCCAGGATAAATATAGGCAACAGAGCAAATTATGCTTATGGATTGTTTCATTTCTACGGCCGCAGATATGATATACAGGATTCTGACGAATATTTCTTTGAGCGCAGCTATGGCGGCTACTTTACTATGTTTTATCCATTGTCAAAGTTCAGAAGGATTGAGGCAAGCGTTACAGTAGCAAATTCTGATAAACAGGTAATTGAAAATGTTATTACCAGGAAAGCTCTTCTGGTATCTAATTCAATTTCTTATGTCTTTGATAATTCACTCTGGGGACCAACAGGACCGCTTGATGGAACCAGATACAGATTTCTGGCCAGTTTTACCAATGATGTAAAGTTCAGCAATGTAAACTATTTTACTTTTATTGGAGACTTTAGAAATTATTTCCGACTTGGATACAAAAGTGCTCTGGCGTTCAGATCAGCATTGTTTTATAATGAAGGAAAAGAGGCCAGAAGATATTTCATGGGTGGGAGCTGGGATCTTCGTGGGTGGGACAGGTGGTCGATACGAGGTGAAAAGATGTGGCTGACTTCTCTTGAATTGCGTTTTCCGCTGATCGATCTGTTTTTTGTACGTTTCCCGCTGCTTGACCTAGGATTCCCAAATATTCGCGGAGCTCTGTTCTTTGACAGCGGAGGAGCCTGGGATAACGAGTATACACAGACTCTGGGCAGTGTAGGAGGCGGAGTGCGGCTGAATCTTTTTAATGTTATAACACTAAGGTATGATATTGGGAAAAAAATCGAAAATAATTTCTCAAACTTTCAGCCGGGACTATTTTACCAGTTTTTCATAGGATGGGATTTTTAATTAGCCTGTTTATAATTCATGTCAAGAAATCCGGGTTTTATAAATTTATGATAAGTAAAAGAACACATTACTTACTAAGAATTGCGATCCTTACTCTAATGTATTTTTGCGCCGGCTGTTCCAGTAAGATACTGATAGATGACGCTAAATATGAGAGCACATCGTATCCAATGTTCGGCAATTCGAGTGAAAGAAATTTTTACATTCCTAAAATAATCGGAGATTCTTTAAAGTTAAGGTGGACTTCAGAAGTGCATGGGAGTTTCAATAATACCTCTGTTACAGTTTTTCAGGACTATATTTTTGTCCCTGATCTGTCTGGCAGGGTATATGCTTTCAATATTGAAAGCGGGAAAGAATTAGGACAGGTAAAATATAAAGGGGCTATCAGATCAGCTCCGGTTGTTAATCATCTTAAAATTATAATTCCGGTTTTGGAGGCCAGAGAACCGAAAACCGTATTATATAATTATGATTTTCAGCAGGGTAAAGAGATCTCGGAAATAGCTGTAGACGGGAATATCAAAACAGACATGGTCAGGGTTGGTGATGAAGTACTATTTGTTACTGAACAGGGCAAAGCTTACCGGTTTCATAGCAACACAAGCAAAATATGGGAATTTAATTCGAAAGTATATATTCACAGCATCCCCGTTCTGTCAAGCGGGGCTTTTGTTTTTGGAAATGATAAAGGAGAAGTTATCTCAATAAATGCCCAAGATGGTTCTCTTAATTATAGAAAAAAGATCGGTTCAACATTTGAATGCGGCTTTACGGGTTCGGGTAACAATCTCTTCTGTGCTGATAACATGGGGACAGTATATTCTTTAGATAAAAATTCAGGAGAAATTATCTGGAAATACGAAACCGGTTACAAGATCACGCTTACACCTGTTTTTGATAAAGACTACATATATGTTGGAAATTTACGTGGTGATATATATAAATTGGAAAAATCTACTGGAAAATTTGTTTGGAAAATTCAGACTGATGGGGTCATTGACACAACTCCTTTATTATTTGAAGATTATTTACTGCAGCCGGATTTAAATAAAAAATTATATTTTGTGGATATTAAGTCGGGGACAATAAAGAAAACAATTGATTTTGAGAACAGAGCAAAGTTATCTCCTGTATATTATAAAGATAAGATAATTCTGGGAATCGATAATGGGGAAGTGAAGGTATACGACATAGTCCAACCGCAGACAGGACTTAAATAAAGATGGCCTTCAGTTTTAGTTTCACTTCTAAATATTATTAAAATTGAAAACTTATGAATAAGAATTTTTTAATTATAGTCCTCATTTTCATTCTTCCTGCCTTAAGGTTAATGGCTCAGGAGGAGTGTACGTCAAAATTGCATATCCGTTCAAGTGATTCACTGGCTATTATTTTTCTTGATGATTTCAAGGCAGGACAAGGCTCAGTCCTATTGGATGTTAAAAAAGGGAAGCACATATTGAAAGCCAGGAGCAGTTCCCGGCAATGGAATGCTGAAGAGTTAATTGATACAATATATATAAATGATTGCGGAATTAACAAACAGTTTGACCTGTCGTTCAAGAGGAATATATATATAAATAGCAATCCCTCAAATGCAGAGGTCTTCTACAAGGATTCTTTAATTGGGACTACCCCCTTATATCTGACATCAGATATTAAAAAGGTGGATTTGAAAAAGAAAGATTACAGAGGAATTAGTATAGATACCGGGCAATTATCTGAAAGTTCGGTTATTAAAATGGATTTTATCGGGAAAAAGAACGGAGAAAGTTTTTTAAAGACCAATATGTTTAAAATACTTATTGGAAGCGCGCTTATTCTGGGTGGAACGGCTGCTTACTATAAACTCAGGGCAAATGATTACTTCGATGATTATAATCTTACAGGGAATAAAAAGGCCTTAGACCAGACAAATAAATTTGATACTATAAGCGGTATAGCTTTTGGGGCCTTACAAGTCGACTTTGGGGTGATTTTGTATTATTTGCTTACGGAGCAATAATTCCTATTTATAATTCCGAATTATTTATTCTAAAATCCCAGGGACCTAAGAAATTTAGTTATTAATCTTATTGCTATAGATGTTATATATCCTTATTTTTTCCTTCCGAAAAAATGATTTATGGCAATATAATTGATGAAAACTAAATACCTTCTTTTTTTATTCTTTTCGATATTTTTTATTAACACAGCTAATGCGCAGGATAGTGATAAAAAACTTCAAAAGATAGCAGATGACGATAACTCAAAATTTACTAATGTTGGAAATATTGGGTTAACCCTCACAAATTTTGGCATGTACGGTAATGGTTTTTCCGGGCGATGGCCAAAGCAGCCTTCGTGTGAATATCCTATCGGCAGCGGCATAGAGCATATATTTGCCGGCGGTTTATGGATTGGCGGATATGTCAGCAAGGATGCAGCAGGAACCGGCAGAACGGGTCCTTTTGTTACTACCGGTGCTGTTGATAAGTCCTCAGTTTCATCCAGGGGAGGCGGTTTTGAATATACAAACCTACCTGGCAAGCGCATTTCAGAAAGATCAAGTCTTTTAACTTCTAAATATTTTAGCCCAAATGCAGTTTCCCATCAGGATTTTGTAATGGACTTTGTAGACACAAACCGGGTTCTGCTTAGTTCAAATAATGAGGCTATACCTGATCATATACCGCTTGGACTTTCAATTCATCAGGAAGCATATGTATGGAATTACACATTTGCAAATTTCTTTGTAATTATGAACTATTGGATCAAAAATGTATCCGATAAATATATAGATAGCGTTTTTGCAGGCTTGTGGACAGATACGGTAATCAGGAACACAATAATTTCGCCTCCGGGCACAAGCAACTTTTTTACACGCGGCGGT
>JBLNEL010000096.1:0-3790 GCA_050262615.1 Bacillota bacterium | reverse complement strand
TCTTTTCTGTAAATAATTACCAGGACGCATCAAAATGAAAAAACTTATCTACTTTCTTTTTTTGATCTCAATTTCAACTTCCTATGCACAAATTCCCTTAGATACACTTTCGAGCCGGTTTGTCGGACCAGGAGTATTATATACCAAAATACGTGCGGCATCAGTCCCCTGGAATATAGATGTTCTGAGGATCGATTTAAAGAATCCTTACCTGAAACTTGAAACTGTAAAGGCTAAGGATAAATTTAAGGCATATGAGACCACAAGTTCGATGGCAAAGCGAAGAAGTTATGATGGTCATTATGTTGTCGGAGCCGTAAACGGAGACTATTATAACACAGCAGACGGGTCAATGACAAATATACAGATCGGGCAGGGGCAAATCCTAAGGACTCCCACGAAGCATACACTTATCGGGTTTGATGACAAGAACAGGCCGATGATAGGTTTCGTTAATTTTGATGGAAAACTAATCAAGGATGGGAATGCAGCAAAAATACATAATGTAAATGCGAACCGCGGAAAAGATTCTCTTATACTATATAACTACTATTGGGGAGCAACAACTTTCACAGATAACTCAGGGAGTGAAGCGCTAATACGTCCTTTAGACGGCTGGGCAGTGAATGATACTCTGGAATGTATTGTAGAGAATGTTGGAGCGGGGGTCGGAAATATGGCTATTACCTCAGGCAGGGGAGTACTTTCGGGCAATGGAACAGCTGCAGCATTCATTGCCAATAATCTGCATGTGGGAGACACAGTTAAAATTCTGCAGGGTATTACGCCTGGTTTAAGCAGGCTGATGGAAATGTTAGGCGGGCGCCCGAAAATGGTAAATAAAGGTATCAATTATGTAGAGACAGCGCTGAAAAGCGAGACAGGGTCAAGTACATATACGAGAGAGCCAAGGACTGCAGCGGGTATTTCGCAGGACAGCACCTATTTATATTTAATAACGCTTGACGGCAGAACTCCAAACAGTGTTGGAGCGACATTAGATGAACTGGCAGAAGTAATGATAAGGCTGGGTGTATATACCGGGTTAAATCTTGATGGCGGCGGTTCAACTACAATGGTAGTAAGGCATTCAATAATGAATTATCCATCCTCATCAGGTGTGGAAAGAGCTGTAGGCAATTGTCTGCTTATAGTCTCTTCTGCTCCATCAAGTCCGGATTCATTGACACAGATAGGATTTAATGTTTACAGCAGGAAATTCAAGGTTTATAAAAAAGAACAGTTACAGTTTGGGATATGGGGAAATGATAAATACAATAATCCGGTTGATTTAGATCCTACGCAGATAAAATATTCAGTAGATCCTTCTATCGGGGCAGTCGACCAGAATGGTCTTTTTACTGCAGGAAACTCAGCAGCGCAGGGCTATTTATATACCAGGTATAAAGGATTTGCAGATTCGGTGTATATTGTTGTAAAGGCAGTAAGTAAAATAGATGTAAATCCTAAGAACTTCATGGTGAATTTAATAAAACCAGTACAGCTTTCGGTAAAAGCATATGATGCAGATAATATTCAGAGAACGATCTATCCGGGTGATATTGTATTAGCATCGACTGATACTTCTGTTGCAACTGTAAGTGCAAACGGAGCTGTAAAGGGGAAGGCAGAAGGAAAAGCAAAAATAATTGCAACTTATCAGGGGCTTATAACCGATACAGTTAATGTAAGTGTACAAAATGGTAGAGGGAGCAGTCTTCTGGAGTCATTTGAGAGCACCGCAAACTGGAAAGTCTCCGGAATTAATATAGATACTTCATACAGCAAAGTAAGTGTTTGCAGTACTGAAAAGTCGCAAGGAGCCGGATCATTTAAGGTAGATTATAAATTTACATTTAATTCAGCAGTTCCGAATACAATGTATCTTGATACAAAGATACCTGTTTATGGCATTCCGGATACAATGTTCATTGATACGAAGTCTGACAGTGCATCGCACTGGCTTTCGTTTATCTTTACTGATGATAATGATGAATCATTCAGAGTAAATGCTTATGGATATACAGACAATCCCTCAGAGTTTACAACTATTCCTGTTCCGCTTCAAAGCTTTGCTGCCCTGGGCAGCGGGCAGTTCTATTATCCAATTCAGCTGACGAGAATCGAAGTAAACCTTAGATATAAAAATTCCTCAAGGGTAAATGGTGAAACATATTCAGGAGCGATCTACCTAGATAATCTAAGGCTGAGATATCCTGAAATAACTACATCTGTAGGCTCTGATGGCTCCAGGCTATCGAATTATGTTATGATGCAGAACTATCCGAATCCTTTCAATCCTGCAACAACAATTTCTTATGATCTTCCCATGCAGTCCAAGGTAGAATTAAAAGTATTCGACCTTCTTGGAAGGGAAGTAGCTTCGCTGATAAATGAAGATCAGAATGCTGGTCATCATAGTATCGGATTTGATGGGAGCAGTCTAAGCAGTGGAATGTACATCTACAGGATCAATGCCGGAGAATTTGTGCAGACCCGAAAGATGATGCTTTTAAAATAGTAATCTCTACGATTTCGAAGGAAAGTTATTCCCGAATGGGGATAACTTTCCTTTTTGTAAAACAATCTTCCTCTTTTAATCTTCCTCTTATAAAATTCGCAATTATTGAGCTAAAATGTTGTATCACTTACATTTAAAATAAATCGCTTATCACTTTTCCCTTAAAACAATCAAGTTTTATACGATAATCTGCAAGATGATTATACGTTTAATGCAAAAAACAGGGAGAACTGTGATGAAGTGGTTTATGGACTTAAAAATATCGGTAAAACTTTTGACTGGATTTGTATTTCTTTCGGTTATTACAATTCTGATTGGCTATATAGGTTTATCTGATATGTCCGAGCTTAATGCAAATACAGGTGAAATGTATTCAAAGCAGCTAGTGCCAATTGCATATCTTGGCGAAATAGCTGCAGATTTTCAGCACTCGCGAGTCTACATGAATGAAATTCTACTTTCAGGTAATAAAGAAGAACAAAAGTCATATCTTGAAAAAGCAGAAGAAATATTAAAGAAAATAGAAGAAAACGACAATAATTATGAGCAGACAATACTGACACAGGAAGGTAAAGCGACATTTGGCCGATATAAGGATGATCTGAAGTCGTATAAGCAGGTTATTGAGCAGTCGACAGAACTTGCACTGGAAGGCAGAAAGGATGAAGCTATACAGATAATGCATGGTAAAGGTCTGGAGTTGACCAGGAAAGTACAAACTGATTTAAAAGAGATGGTTACGCAGAAAGATACGCTTGCCAAGCAGAATTATAATGAAAATTCTGAAAAATATTCAAATACACGAGTTCAAGTAGTTATATTTATTTCTGCAGGTGTGATCTTATCTCTCATGCTAGGACTATTCATATCGGGAAAAATAAGCAAATCAATTAAGCAGAGTGTTGATTTTGCAAAAGCAATTGCTAAAGGTGATCTGACACAGAAACTTAGAATTGATCAGAAAGATGAAATCGGTGATCTGTCTAATGCTATGAATGAAATGGTCAGTGCAATGGGGAAAGTTTCAGAAATCACAAAAGAAATTGCATCAGGCAACCTGTTAGTTGAGGCAGCAGCAAGATCAGAAAAAGATGAGTTGATGCACTCATTGAATAAGATGATACACGAATTAACAAATGTAGTGGTAAATGTAAAGACAGCATCAGATAACGTAGCCTCAGGCAGTCAGCAGATGTCGAGTTCAAGCGAGCAGTTAAGTCAGGGGGCAACCGAGCAGGCAGCCTCAGCCGAAGAGGCATCAAGTTCGAT
>JBLNEL010000095.1:0-2754 GCA_050262615.1 Bacillota bacterium | reverse complement strand
AAGCCTGCCTTAACAGCTTGTCGGTTGAAAGCAGGATTGAACCAAAATTAGAAAATGTAAGAATTTACAATGATTTTTATCCAATTTATCGTAATTTATACGATGATTTAAAAGATACTTTTAGCAGTATTTCAAGTACAGTTGCCAAATATTTACAGAACTAAATAAAGAAATTTCTTAAAAGCATAAACTACAGGCGTAATATGGCAGAAGTAATTCTAAAAAATGTTTCAAAAGTATATGAGGGCGGAACCAAGGCTGTAAATAACGTTAATATTGAAGTAAGAGACAAAGAGTTCGTTGTTCTTGTTGGTCCTTCAGGCTGCGGAAAGTCAACAACACTTAGAATGGTTGCAGGTCTCGAAGAAATCTCTGAAGGAGAACTTTACATTGACGGTAAACTTGTAAATAATATTTCTCCGAAGGACAGGGATATCGCAATGGTATTTCAGAACTATGCTTTGTATCCTCATATGACAGTATACGAGAATATGGCTTTTGGACTTAAGCTCAGGAAATTTCCAAAAGATCAGATCAAAGACCGGGTAACTGAAGCAGCCAGAATACTTGAAATTGAGGATTTGTTACAAAGAAAACCTAAAGCTCTTTCAGGCGGACAGCGCCAGAGGGTTGCAGTAGGCAGAGCAATTGTAAGAAAACCAAAAGTATTTTTATTCGATGAGCCTTTGAGCAACCTTGATGCAAAACTCAGGGTTCAAATGAGAACTGAAATATCAAAACTGCATCATACACTGGAAGCAACAATGATATATGTTACCCATGATCAGACCGAAGCAATGACAATGGGTGATAGAATTGTTGTAATGAAAGATGGATTTGTTCAGCAGGTTGACACTCCGCTAAACCTTTATAATTGCCCAGTGAATAGATTTGTTGCCGGTTTTATAGGCAGTCCATCGATGAATTTTATAAGTGGTGAAGTCCTTCAGGAAAACGGGTTGGTCTTTAAAGATAATTCAAATACTATTTCAGTAAAAATTCCTGTTAATCTTTCAGAAAGACTTAAGAACTACGTGGGCAAAAAGCTAGTATTGGGTGTAAGACCTGAAGAAATTTATGATACTCCGGCAGATGGTAACGGCAAAATGCAGAAAATGGATGTTAAACTTGAGGTGGTTGAACCTTTAGGTAATGAAATATTACTTTACTTTGTGATCTCAGATTCACAGATAGTTGCCAGGATTCCCCCGCGTGAAAAACCAGTTCAGGGATCGACAATGAGTCTTTATCTTAATACAGAAAAACTTCACTTTTTTGATAAAGAAACTGAAATGGCAATTTAGTTAGTATCTGGAGGGGAAATTGGAAAAACCGGAGCGGCTAGTTTCACTAGATGTTTTCCGCGGGATCACAATTGCAGGTATGATACTGGTTAATAACCCCGGCTCATGGGATTATGTCTATCCGGCACTACAGCATGCAAAGTGGCATGGTGTTACTCCAACTGATCTGATTTTCCCTTTTTTCCTTTTTATCGTTGGCCTAGCAATAACCATATCGTTATCAAAAAGGAAAGAACAGGGGGCCGACTCAAAAAAGCTTATCCAGCAAATAATTAAACGTTCGATAGTGATTTTCATGCTTGGCCTGATAATGAACGGCTTCCCTTATTATGAACTCCCTACAATCAGAATAATGAGCGTTCTGCAAAGAATTGCAATTGTTTATCTTATTTCCTCCCTTATCTTTTTGAAATCCTCTGAAAAAGCTCAGATCTTCATTACCATATTTATCCTATTATTTTACTGGGCTATTATGACTCTTATCCCAGTCCCGGGAGTTGGTTATCCCAATCTTGAACCTAGTACAAATTTAAGTGCTTATGTAGACAGGATGGTACTCGGCAGCCATATCTGGTATTATTCAAAGGTATACGACCCCGAAGGAATATTAAGTACTATCCCATCAGTAGCAACATGCTTAATAGGTATTATTACCGGTCAGTGGTTAAGGAAGCCAGTTGATAAATTGACAAAAACTGTCTGGATGTTTGTTTTCGGCAGTTTTGGACTGGTGATTGGGACTATCTGGGATATGTGGTTTCCAATCAATAAAAATATATGGACAAGTTCTTATGTCGTTTTTACCGGAGGAATGGCACTTCAGTTTATGGCCATTTGCTATTTTCTTGTAGATGTTAAGGGATACAAATGGTGGACAAAGCCATTCATTGTTTTCGGGATGAATGCAATCATTGTATATTTCTTTTCAGAAATTATGGCATATGCTCTTTATCTTCCGAAAATAAGCAATACTGCCGGACAGAGTATTGACTTTAAGGTATGGTTATATGAAACCATTTTTGCTTCATGGCTTTCGCCCCTTAATGCTTCTCTTGCCTGGGCGCTGGTTTATGTTCTGTTCTGGCTTGGAATATTATGGTTCCTTTATAAGAAAAAGATCTTTATAAAGATTTAATCCATTTTATAAAAAGTATCGCAGCAGGAATGAGAATGCTGCAATTATTATAACGCTGAAAATTATTAATCCGAAGTATGAAAGATCATATGTGACATTGCCTTTTATTCTTTCCATTTTTTCCCCACTATAATCGAAATTGAAAATTATTAAGTAATACCTGTTATTTCTTAACTGATTGCTTAAATTGACCATCAAAATAAAAGCCAAAAATAATATTTGATTATCGTAAAAAATTAAATATTATTAAACGTTAATACGTGTAAAAATTACAATAGCTAAGTAATATTTATCGGTAGTGAAATGGGTTTGATC
>JBLNEL010000094.1:0-3371 GCA_050262615.1 Bacillota bacterium | reverse complement strand
AAAACCGATCGCTCGGTTTATCCGCGTTTATCTTCACTGAAAACTCTCGTCAATTTACCACATTTATTTTTGACCTTTTGCCCTGAATTCTGCATACATTCTGCGGACAGACTTTTTAACCAGATAATTAAAACTTTCTTTTGAAATCGGCTTTGATTTTTTGACTATCACTATAGGCTTCTTAGAATGCCTGGCGACCCTCTGCGACAGGGTCCCGAGAAAGGAAATCTTAAATCTTTCACTTGAGTCGCCAATGATTGTCAGGTCATTATTGTTTGAAGCTTCCAGTAGAGCGTCTTCTATGGAATATTTCTCCATTATTCTGAAATTAACAGGTACAGAACTTATTTTCTCAACCTGGCGCTCAAGTTCGTGAGAAATTTTTTTCCTGGTTTCCGGGGTATCATCAGGGCTAACGATGCTGATAACATCTATTCCAGCGCCTGTGTTTACAGCCAGTTTTTCTGCGAGATAGAGGCCATATAACGAATTTTCTTTACCGTTATATCCTACAAGGATTTTATTGATGCTGTCAGGCAGATGTCCCTTTAATAACGCGATCGGACTTTTTGAGGACAGAACAACATCATTTGTTACTCCAGGCGAGTACTCGAATCTCTTTGGTTCGTGCCATCCCATGATAATCATATCTGCATGCTCGATTTCAGCCTGCTCCAGAATTGAATTCGATATGCTGTGGTCAAAGGCAACGACATATTCTCTTTTATGTCCGAGAGTTGCAGGATAATTATCAAATTCTTCTTTGAAATGGCAGTCAATCTCTATCTTTTTCTCGTGATAGGCTTCCTGAGCTAACTTTAATGTTGTTTGATCCGGAATCTCGATTACATGGAGGCAAATTATCTCGCTTCCCGTAAAATCCGCCAGTTTCAAAAGGTCACGCTCATGTTTCGGGTTGGAAAACGGCACGAGTACTTTAACCAGGGGGACAGGTTCGACGTCCTTTTTTTCGACAGCGTTTTCCAGCAGGTCGAGTAGGTTATACTCTGGCACGGCTTTGCCCCTTCCGTAGAATGAGTACCAGCCAATTCCAGCAAAGATCATCATTACGGTGAAAAGAAGAGGTAACCCTCCAAGCAAGGGCAGCAGTATTATGCTCCCGACTATTACGAAGATTTGCGTATAGGGGAAAAACGGGTCGCGAAATGTAGGTTCATATCCAGGCAGAGTTCTTTTTCTGAGGATTATCACTGCCATATTTAGCAGGATAAATATCAAGATGTTAAAAGCACCACCCAGTCTTGCAAGCTCCTCGATATCGAACAGGAATAAAAGTAAGACCATTACCGTGCCTGTAACCAGTATAGCATTGTGAGGAGTCTCAAATTTATGATGAATCAGGACAAACCATTCAGGCATAAGTGCATCCCTGCTCATGGCAAAAGGAAATCTGGAAGATGACAGTATGGCACCGTTGGCTGTGGAAAGGGTTGCAAGCAGCGCACCCAGGGCAATTACGATTCTTCCGGATTCGCCTGAAATCATGCCTGCAATATCTGCCAGGGTAGTAACTGATGTTTCTGTTCCTTGAGGATTAGAAAATCCGACAACTACTGCCATTATACCGACATAAAATAAGGTTACTACAACGGCTGAGGCAATAAACGCCAGAGGCAAGTTTTTTGACGGGTTTTTTACTTCCTCGGAGACCGCAGAAGCTTCTGCGAGCCCGAGATAGGATATAAAAATAACCCCTGCTGTCGTGATTATCGAGGTTATCCCGTGAGAGGAGGCAGGAGAAAAGTTAGCCGGATCAACCATAAAAGATACTCTGGTTATGAAGAGAGCCAGGATTATCAGTAAAAAGATCACAATTAAATTCTGCAGTGAACCGCTGCTTTTTGCCCCACGATAGTTAATCACTAACAGGATCATGCCTGCGATAGCTGCTACAAAATAAAGGGGCAGAGTATAGAAAATCTGAAAATATTCTGCGAGCCCGATGAGTGCAAACGTGCCTTTAAAAATTAAGGCCAGCCAGGAGCCGAGACCGGTTACCGCACCAAGTGCAGCTCCCATTGTCCTGCTGATGTAGTAATAGCTGCCGCCTGCCAGAGGCATGCCTGTAGCCAGTTCTGACATGCTGATGGCTGTAGCTATTGAAATAAGCCCACCCAGCAGAAAAGAGATTATTGCTCCAGAACCCGCGTTTGCTAAAGCAATTCCCGGAAGAATGAATATCCCGGCCCCGATCATAGTACCGGCACCGATTGCGAAAGTCGAGAGAAAGCCAAGGCTGCGTCCCAACCTCTCAGTTGTTTCAACTGCTGCCATCTCTATCTCCGTCTGTACGGGGCTTTTAAGCCGGTAAATCCATCCCTTTATATATCTTCAAATTACTTTTACTTTGTCAATATCAAACTTACATTTCATCTTCATACGTTCGGGCAAACAGCAGGGTTTTCAATCCCTGTTGCAGTGGATCTTCCTTTCGAATGAAATAGCTTCGAAACAAGTGATTTTCTCCTTGAGTACAGCATCGATGTCATTTTTTAGTTGAACGGCCCCAATGTCTTCTTACTTGAGCTTTCGTATTAGAATATAAAAAGATAAGGCAGCCCGCCCCTGATTAAAGCATTTCGACTTCTATTTTAGTGGATCTTGTTTCCAAATAATACATATATCTATCGTCAGGGGCATATTTCTTGACCAGGATTTATGTATATTGAAAAAGATAAAATTAAAAGGAAAGATTAGAATATAAAAAGTAATATGAAACTATCCCAATCCCTGTTTTAGCAGATCGTATCTGCAATACATTAATGATAGAAATTTTGAATAGCCATAGGTACATGCAGAGAAATGGATAATGACAGTTCAGTACAGTAATGGCGGCATAATAATGCAGTAAAGTGAATATCTAAAAAGTGAATATCTAAAAAGTGAAAACGCATTGATTTATACATGAGCACTATTATTGATTTAAGGGGTTAATACATAGTTATTGGGCGGATATGATGCAAAGTAATGATCTTATTAAAGAGCAGATATTACAGCTAAAAGTAGAAATCGCGCAGTTAGAAGCCGAAGTTAACAAATTACAGATTATGATAAGTGAAAAAAAATATGCTTTGAATAGGTTATCTGAACTATTAGAAATAAGGGGAGTAGCCTTAAACGAGAATAATGAACATATCTAGATGACAACAAAAGAATTTTTTTTAATGGCAACAACAGAATATTTAGTATAGTAAATAGATATTTTCTACCAATAAATAGGCATTTGGGATCAGTAAAAGGATATTATATCGAGATATTAATAATTAACATCAGAATATAAATAATTACATAAAAAAGTGCATTATTTAAAAAATTAAATTTCTGTTTTAATAGCTCTTGCTCGTAGATCT
>JBLNEL010000093.1:0-3763 GCA_050262615.1 Bacillota bacterium | reverse complement strand
CATCAACCGGAAATGCATTTATTATCAATTCCCTTCCCTATCCTAATGAATTTTATGTGCTTGAATTCAGGCGCAGGAATGACTTCTTTGAACACCTGTTATATGGAACCGGACTCGTTGTTTACAGGATAAATACTGATTTAATTGGAAATGCCGGAGGTCCGCCTGACGAGATATATGTGTATAGATATAACGGCACTATAGAACAAAATGGGGATATTTACTTGTCTTATTTTTCTGACAAAGCCCTAAATGAAATGGACGCAATAAACGATTCTACTAACCCTTCAGGCTTTTTGTCCAACGGGATCCCTGGCGGACTCCATATTCAGAATGTAAAGGTCTATGATGACAGTCTGACATTCTATGCTTATATTCGCCCTACTCTTTCGCTAAAATACCCGAACGGCGGACAATTATATTCAGGCTTTTCAAAACAAAAAATTGAATGGAAATCTACTGCAATAGATTCTCTTAACATCGAATATAGCCCTGATAACGGAAACTCATGGCATTTAATTAAAAAAAATCTGCCGGCTGACCCCTCCAGTTTTATTTGGACTCTCCCTGATATAAATACCACTCTATGTAAAATAAGAATATCAAATGCTGCAGGACCAAAGATCTCAGCTGTAAATCCTGCTCCCTTTTCTATTAAAAAACTTGAGCTTTTGAATTTATCTGTGCTGAATTCTATTTACATTGGAGCAAAATCCTTAAGAACAGCTTCTGTAAATGATTATCTTTTTGTCGCATCTAATGATTACCTTAAGATCTTTAACAAAAAGGAGCCTAATGAGCCTTTAGAGATCAGCTATAATGATAAACCATCTGATATTAAAAATATTGTAATTGAAGATAACCGGGCTTATGTCCACTGTAATTATTATGGGCCTTATGAACAAATATTGAAAATATACGATATATCCGATCCTGCAAAACCGGTACTGCTCGGCCAATATTGGCATATTGCAGATAATTTCACGGTAAAAAATAAGATCATCTATATGGCAGCCTGGGATGAGCTGCATGTAGTTGACGCAAAAGACCCTGCTTACCCTAAGGCAATTAATAATCTTAAATCTTCTGTGGTTATTACTACAGCTGTGAATGATAAGTATGGCTATTTCGGTTCCCGCTCAGGTGTAAAGTATTTTGATATCTCAGATCCGTCAAAATCAGTAATATTAAATCCTGCAGATTCCACTATTCCTGTTTCTGCTATGGCTATTTCCGGCAAATATCTCTACGCACTTACAATCTATGGAGTTATTATTTATGACCTCTTGGATTATGGCAAACCTTATGAACGTAAGTTGCTGAAACTGCCCGAAATGCCTGGATTCAGCTCTCATTCCCAAATTTATGCTGCCGGTAACTTGCTTGTGATCTCTTATCCTGAAGCAGGTATGCTCATCTATGATATCACTGACAGGCTTCAGCCGGTACTAAAATCCCGCTTCTGTGCAAATAGCGAGACTATGGGGTCTTCATTTGACGGAATTTATTTTTATATAGCTACATTTAGTGAAGGCATCTATATTGCCGCAATCCCCGGACCCACTGATGTCGAAAGTTCTGCTGCTCCAATTATTTATAGTTCTTCACTTGAACAGAATTTCCCAAATCCGTTTAATCCTCTAACAACAATAAGATATTCTGTTTCTGTTAATACGAAAGTTCTGCTGAAAGTCTATGATGTTCTGGGAAAAGAGGCTGCTATACTTGTCGACGAATTTAAGTCCCCCGGCAATTACTCTGTTGACTTCAATGGAAGCAGCCTTTCAAGCGGTATATATTTTTACCGGATTACGTGCGGAAATTTTACCGAAACAAAAAAGCTGGTCCTGATTAAGTAAGTTCTCCCCTATCAGCTTTAGGATTTCCTTTTGCCTTAAGTCACAGAAGAACCAATGTCCCGTTAAAGTAAGTTGCAATATCAGCTTTTCAGTATTAGTATTAATTATGGTCTATATATCCTCTTCTGCTGATATTGTAATGCTTTGATTTGATCTGATTCTTTATGTTAACAATCTGAAAGGGATTGCTATGTTACGCTTGATACTCATGACAATGATTCTGTTTTCTTCTCTTATATATTCGCATGACTGGTGGGAACGAAATACAAATACAAAAAAAGATCTCCTCTGCGTCTCTGCTCCTGATGACAGTGTAGCCTGGATTTGCGGTAAAGACGGCACTCTTCTGCTTACAACTTCAGGCGGTAAAGCATGGATAAATAAAAGCGGAAATCCTGCAATCGGAAATATTGATCTGATAAGTATTTTCGCTATTGATGCTAATAACGTCCTCTGTACAGCTTCACCTGAGACTGACCCGAATACCCATGAAACCACAACTTATATATACAGAACATCCGACCGCGGAGGCACATGGACAAAAGTATTCACGCAGAAAGGTACAATTGGCAATGGTATCTTCATGTTCGATAAAACACGCGGTGTATTCTACGCAAATCCTATAAACGGCAAGTGGCAAATTTGGCTTACAAATGACGGCGGTAAATCATGGGATTCAACAGGCGTGCGCGTTATGGCCGTAGGTACATCCGAATCAGGCCGCATTAATGCTTTCTTCGGCGATCAGGATTATAGAGTATTCAGATTCGGAACAAATAACAGCCGCTATTACCAGACCTCAGACTACGGGAAAACCTGGAAAAGTGTCGTTATTCCTGGCAGCGGCAATATTAATACACTCGCTTTCTCTGCTGATTCAGGTAACGCTGCTAAATATGGACTCATAGGCGGTACAAAATTATACCGGACTCTCGATAACGGTAATACCTGGCAGGAACTCACCCAGCTTGCTCTTGGCAATGGTGAGATTATTAGTATGCTGCAGCATGACTTCTGGGAAGTAGTGCTTATTAGAGAGAGCCCTCAGAATAACCCTCAGTACAGCCTTTATCAAAGTTTCAATTTCGGCGAAAATCCCTGGGATACTACATTCAAGGCCCCTGATAAAAATGAATATACATATCTTACCGAAGCAAGACTTGGCGGATACTTCTTCTGCATTAGAAAAGGCGGTGGTATTACTGTTGGCGAACACCCGAATGATCCTAAACCTACAGGCGTGGAGAATAACTTGAACTCTCTGCCTGCAGAATATGTTCTTGATCAGAACTATCCAAACCCATTTAACCCTTCAACTACTATTAGCTATTCGATCCCGAAGGAATCTGTAGTTGAACTAAAAGTTTACAATGTGCTTGGACGGGAAATAGCCGCCTTGGTAAACAAAGAACAAAAAGCAGGAAATTATAACGTACAGTTTAACGCCTCTTCCCTGCCAAGCGGAATTTATATCTATACACTGAAGGCTGGACAATTTTCCAGCAGCAGAAAATTACTATTGCTGAAATAACTATTTCCAACAAAACACTTTCTACCCCGCAAAAAGGCAGACCCGTTCTGCCTTTTTCCTTTTCCGCTGCTTTTTCGCTACCGAATTATTCCATTTACTTTGCACCGGAATTTAAGTGATTATATACCTTGTATAGAATGTACAAATTGAGGTAGCTGTGAAAAAGTTATATTTTACTTTTTTATTTTCAGTATTTCTTCTCTTTCTAAACGCTCTTCTTCTTGCACAGTGGAATCAGACAAATGGCCCATATGGCGGAAATATCACCGTTTTATCAGCCGGCGGAAATAAATTAGCGGCTTTAACAAGTGAAGCCGGTCCATTTCTTTCAACGGATTCTGGCCAAAATTGGAATCCCATCAATAACGGTCCC
>JBLNEL010000092.1:0-7008 GCA_050262615.1 Bacillota bacterium | reverse complement strand
TCTGGTCTGCTGAGCTCTTCAACCACACCCCGAACTTAATCTGTTTTTGCTTTGCTGGCTTGACTCTTTGCCGGTTTGATGCTTCTACTTTCCCTTGCTAATACTTGAGGAAATAAGTACTTTTACTTAGCTTAAACCCGGGGAACAATCATGAAACAGGTATACAGGTTCTTCTTAACTAGCTTTATTATCCTTTTGACTTCAGGGCTTTGTCTTGCACAAACCTCTGAGTTCAATCTGCAGGCTTACAAAACATTTTTATCTTCACATCAGGATATGACAGCCTCCCAGTTATATTCAATGTACCCAACCGGAAAATTTCAGGGAAATCTGAATTTCGATTTTGCTTCTGCTTTGTATCATGACTCAATTTCAAATAAATATAATTTGACTAATGGTGAAAAATCACTGATAGCAAAAAACGGATTTATGGTTACTGAAAGATGCGCCTTCCCTGATTTTATAAGCGCTTTCAGAGATATTTACGCAAAGGACCTTCCCGTATTCATTACTACTGATGCTGTTCTTGATGCAATACACAGATCATATGATAATATTCTGACTGAAGTTGAAATGCAGGTTCTTATTCCCAGGCTGACTGATTTCCTTGATAAGCTCCATGCTCAGCTGCCCGCTCTGGCTTCAGATTATTTGAATAATCCGAAAATGAATCTGATGCTCAGGGACCTGGATTTTTATCTTACTGTCGCAAGAACTCTTCTTGAAGACAACGCTCTGCCCCATTACAGCGAGAACACTGCTAAAGTTAGTGAAATGCTGCAGTTTATCAGTACTGCTAAATTAGAACAAATACAGCTGTTTTCCGAAACTTTAAGGTTCATCGACTTTAGCCAGTTTACACCCAGAGGCCATTATTCACGCAGACCTGAACTGACTAAGTATTTCAAGACTATGATGTGGCTAGGAAGAATTGAGATCTATCTGATTGCCCCAAGAGCTATAAACCCCAGCCCTTCGTTTTCAGACCTGCAAAGACAAACTATATTGGCTAATCTGGTTAATGAGGCAATAGCTAAAGCTAATCTACTATCATCTTATCAGGAAATAAATGGGATTCTGGAATTCTTTGTGGGCGAATCTGATAATGTGACAATACCTAACCTTATCAGCTTAAAACAGTTAACACAGCTTAAGACGGCAGATGAACTGCTTGATTCTGTTAAATTTGTTTCATACCAGGATACTTTAAAAAACAAATCTTTTGCCTTTCAGAGAATTCTCTCCCAGGTAATTGAAACCGGTTTTAACAGCCCTGATAGTATTATTCCTGCTTCTTCATTCCTGCTGTTGGGACAAAGGTTTATTATTGACTCCTATATTACCAGTCAGGTGGTTTTTGATAAAATTAATTATCAGAACTTCAGATATAAAAGAATGCTTCCATCAAGCCTGGATGTTTTGTTTGCCTTAGGCAACGACGCTTCAGTCCAGCTCCTTAAAAAAGAGTTGGAGGAATTTCATTATGAAACAAACCTTGCTTCTCTAAGATACCTGGTTGATTCATATGATGAAAATTTCTGGAAAGTTTCACTCTATAACCTGTGGCTTAATTCAATCAGAAAACTGAATCCAAAAGACAGGAGCAAATTGCCCCAGTTTATGCAGACCGGCGCATGGTGGCAGGAAAAGATGAATACCCAGCTTGCCTCCTGGGCCCAGCTAAGACATGATAATATTCTTTATGCTAAACAGTCTTATTCGGGTATGCCTGGCTGCTCATTCCCTTATGCTTATGTCGAACCATTCCCTGAGTTCTTTTCACAAGTTAAACTTTATGCTGAAATAGCCAAAACTTATTTCTCAGGATTTACCTTTAAACAAACCTATACAAAGGATCAGTTACTAAAGTATTTCGCTCACCTCTCAGGTGTATGTGATACTTTATCTGCAATTTCTCAGAAGGAATTAGATAATACCCCTCTTTCAGATTCTGAATTGAAGTTTCTTAAATCTACAATTAATGTCGACCCAGGTGTATGTGCCCCTGACCCCAGAGTCGTTCCTGGCTGGTACGATAAATTAGTATTTCATAGTATCTATGAGGATTTCCGGAATCCTTTTTTAGTTGCCGATTTCCATACTTCCCCGGCAGATAAAAACGGTGAGATTGTAGGCTGGGTCCTCCATGCAGCTACAGGAAGAATTGATCTTGGAGTCTTTACTGTAAAGTCGGGTAATAGCTCACCTGTTGCTTACGTCGGTCCGGTCTTAAGTTATTACGAACATTTGACCTCAAACTTCAAACGACTGACTGACGATGAATGGGCAAACCTTTATTCTAAAGCCCCGTCACCAAGACCCGGTTTCGTAAACTCCTATCTCGCCAATTCATTTGGAGAAGTTAGACCCGAAGGAGTTTCACTGGCTACTTCTGTTGATCCCCTTCAAGATAAGAACCGTATTCCTGAATCTATGCTCCTGATAAATAATTATCCTAATCCGTTTAATTCATCTACTCTTATCAGTTTCACTATTCCATATAGCTTATCACTTAAGCAGACTAAACTGATAGTATATGACCTCCAGGGTAAAATTGTTAAAGAACTTATAAATGAGCCTCTGCCTGCCGGTAACTATTTAAGCAGATGGAATGGAACAGATAACTCAGGAAAACCTGTAACAAGCGGCGTTTACTTCTATAACCTTTCTGCAGGTGATCAGTTTGTCTCGGGAAAGATGAGCCTGATAAAGTAACATTTAATAGGAAATTAATTCCCGGTTATTGGTACTGCTTCATATTAAACAGATAACTTAAACCAGTAACCGGGAATTCCATTTAAGACTTCGGTAAGTATTCGGGAATGATTATCCTGAAATTTGAACCACACCCTTTTTCACTTTCGACTTCTATTTTTATATTGTTTATATCACAGTATTTCTTCACAAGCGCTAAACCTAGCCCGTTCCCTTCATATTTTCGTGTGTACCCTTGCTCTTCCTGTGAAAATGGCGCAAAAAGGTTTGGAATATACTCTTTGGATATACCTATACCGGTATCCTTTACTTCAACAATAACTTCTCCTTCAGAATTTTTACTCAATGCTATTGTCACACTCCCCTTGTCAGTGTACTTTATTGCATTGTCTACAAGATTACTGATAATTTGTCCAATGGTATATTCATCTGCAAAAATGTAAAGATCATCAGAAGTATTGCTATGGCTTTCTAAAAGCTCGATTCCCTTTTCTGCAGCTGCCTGCCTGTATTCCAGATAGATTTTCTCAATTATATCTTTTCTTAGATTTATCTTCTTTAAGAGTATTTCAAATGACCCGGTTTGAATCTCCGACATGTTAAGTATTAACCCAATTGTCCTGATGATCCGTTTGCCTGCATTTTCGATGATTGAAAAACTTATCCTCAGATCTTCAGATACCTTGTCAAATAGCTCATCTTTTATTAGACTGGTAAAGCTTAAAATAGAATTTATCGGACTCCTTATCTCATGCGACATCTGAGCTAAGAATTCTGACTTTAACCGGTCTGACTTTTCTGCTTTGTCCCTGGCTTCTATTATTGCACTTTCATATTGTTTTCTTTCCTTGATATCCCTTATAACTGCAGTGAAATTTTCTTTTTTCCCATCCTTAACAGAAATTAACGCCATACTGATCTCAGCAGGAAAAGTTGATCCGTTAGTATTTTTTAATGTGAACTCAACGTTCTTCTTAACTCCATCTGATTTTACGGAATTAAAAGCCTCTTCTGCTCTGGACCTCTCATCTGGAACTATTAAACTCATAAAGTCTTTTCCGAAAATTGTCCGCTCAGATGCCGGATACCCAAACAATTCATTCGCCTTTGGATTTGCTGTTAGGATCTTCTTATCTGTATCCATTAGTATGATCCCGTCCGGCAGCACTTCCACCAGCGTTCTGAACTTTTTCTCTGAACTGATTAAAGCTTCTTCGGCTTTTCTGCGCTTGCCCTCCTCCTTAATTATTGTTCGCGCTTTAGCAGTGTAATACATAAAATATATACTTAGCCCTAAAAGCAATGAAAAAACCGAAAGCCACTTAATAATAAATCCTCTCATCGTCTTAGATACTTCACCGGCTGGTGTGGATACAACAATTGTCCAGAACTTATCTGTCACTTTTACTGAAAAAAAGTCGATATACATTTCCTGACCATCTGTAAAGATAATGCTCTTGGAATTTAAGTCCCCATCCCCGCCATTTAAAAGTTCTTTTATCGCAGAGGCTTTTTCTGGATAGTTTTTAATTACTTCAGAGACAGGCTTATCTATAAATGCTGGTACAGGATAATAAATTATATTACCTGAATTACTTGCTACCCATGCAAATCCATGCTGGCGGACTTTTATATCTTTTACATATTTTTCTGATAGTTCATCAAATGGTATTAAAACTGCCAAACCCCCTGTAAATATCCCGCCGCTGAATACCGGCACATAATAAGCAACCGCACGAAATCCCTGGACAGCCATAAAAACATCACTTAACACTGGCTTATGCTCTTTTAAGAGCTGCTTAATATGACTTTGATATGAGATATCCTTCCCTATCATATCCCTGAAGGCTGGAATTGTATAAATTATTTTCCCTTTTGAATCTATTCTTGTGAGCGCCTTTATCTCTTTCGAATGGGTCTGATAAAAATTAAGTAGAAGATCCTCCCCTGCCTTATCCATCTTTATTACCGGCGGAAGCCCTGCAAGATAACTTAATATGGCTTCATAATTTTCAAAAAAAACCTTTAAAGCCGTTGCTGATTGCTTAGCGTGTACTTTCTGCTCCTTATGCAGTTCAGCTATCGTACTTTTATTTACTTCCTGATATACTGAATAAAGTAAATAAATGCATACTGTAATCAGAATAAATGGCAGTAAAATATATTTACGGTTCATTATAGATCCGCCGCTTATATTCATAAAAATTACTCCGCTTAGTCAAAGTTCTGACTAAAGGATTATTAAAGCTAAAGGTCAATTAAAGACTTCTTTATCAATATCCTAGTCTCTTGTTCTTACAGCAAAAACATTCTAAGTCTTTGCGCTTCTAGTTTAAAGAATTTCACCCTAAATTTCCATAGAAATCGCACATTTTTGAGTTTCAAACCGGTAAGTTTATTTTCTCCCGTAACGGAATATTTTAAGATGGATTAGATTTGAATAACTGAATGGTTTATAAATATCTTTGTTAAGAATCCCAAACTCATCAAAGCTCGTCCTTAATGTAAAAATAATGGCTAAAAATATACTGAGCGTGGTTGATGCATATATAGAGATCATGATCGCAATCTGATATTTAATCGCTACCAATGGAGATGATCCTCCGAGTATCTGACCTGTCATCATTCCGGGAAGTGAAACAATCCCCATTGTCGCCATGCTTGATATTGTAGGTTTCAGTGCAGCATTTAAGCTTTTTCTAAGAAAAGGAACTGCCGCCTCCAGACGTGAAGCCCCAAGCGAAAGATAATATGTATATGTCTTCTCATTCTTTCTTAAATCATTATAAAAATCACCTATGCCTACAATATTCCCCCTTAACGAATTACCTAGCAGCATTCCGCCAATTGCTATAAGGTATTTTGCTTCAAATATATTGGATAGCGAAACAACAAAATAGTTAAAGTATATTAATACAAAGAAGTTAGCTGAAGCAAATGCCCCAAAAGAAGGCAGTAGAAAACTCTTTACTTCGAGACCTGTGCTCCTGATTACTGATAACGTCGCAAATGTTATCATTAATACAAACCATCCAACATTTAATATTGGATTGTTCAGATCAAAAATGTATTTAAGAAAAATACCGACAAGGAACAGCTGAACTATCATTCTGATTGCAGAAATTACCGTTGTTGCAGCAATCCGAAGCTTAATACGAGAACTTAATATGATTGGTATCAAAAGCAGCAAAAGACATATTGCCAGCGATTGGTATGAAATATCAGGCGTCAAATGTCGTCTCCTCCATATTCAGATTCTTTATCCTGCCGTCTGAAAGCCAGTCATTATCATGTGATACTATTATTTCTGTCCAGTTTGACTCATTAAGAAAAAATGATATTACCTTCTTTTTAAGTACTGGATCTAAGCCTGAGGTAACTTCATCAAGCAAAAATATTTTTCTTTTTAATAATATTGCAGTTATGATCATAAACCTCTGCTTTTCCCCGCCAGATAGGTCTTCTATGTTCTTTTCAAGTGAATCTCGGTTTAACTCAAAATAATCCGATAGTTCATTTATTTCGGTGCTTATATCACTCAGGTGACTGTTAGCCTTATAGGAAAATACAAGCTTTAAGAATTCTTTTACTTTTCCATTGCCAATTTCCATATCCTGACTTACATAGGCCGCTTCCTTTCTTACCTGCCAGACTACTTCACGGCTAAGTGGGCGGCCTTTATATAAGATCCTGCCGCTTTGCGGCCTTAAATTACCTAGTGCCAGCTTTAATATGGTGGACTTCCCTATCCCTGACTTGCCATAAATTAGTATTTTTTCATTTTCTTTTATCTTTAACGAAAAATTCTTCAGTATTAATCTGCCGTTAAATTCTATAGTTACATTTTCAAAAGCGAACATATCAGCCTGTATCCCTGAATTAATTTTCATTTAGATTCTGCCTTAAAAGCCTTGTGATCATTCTTTTGATGAATTCATCTTTGTTTATTGAAATACCAACCTGAGAGTCAGACTTTTTGTTTTCTTCCATTACTGTATGTCCATCATCTGTAACCCTTATTTTTGCAGGTTTTGTTGTAAATAGATCAGGCCATAAAAGCATTGATACTGCTACAGCATCAAACAACGTGGCCTTCTCAGTACCCCAGAGTGAATACAGACTGCAAAGTGCATTTGTAAGTGGTGAATTACGTTTCTCTAAACGGTCAATTTCTTCTTTATCCAGCCTGACTGATGTCGTAATATCCAGTCCGGCATACGTAACCCCGAGCCCCTGCGCTATAAATTCCTTCGCAGAGGAAATATCAGCAAAAACATTCCATTCGGCATCCGG
>JBLNEL010000091.1:0-7964 GCA_050262615.1 Bacillota bacterium | reverse complement strand
GCATCCATCATTTTACTTTTAATTATTTTGGGCTTTGCCTTCAGATCCTGTATATGATCATGTAGACGAATTCAATATTGATCTTAATTTAAGCCGCGTCATGTTGTCGCTTTTCAAAAGTCTCTGTCCAGCATAAAATTTAGCTCTGAACATGCTCACTTTCTTCCTGCAATTGACATTTCTTTCCTATTTATCCCCTGCCCAGCATTAAGAATTATTCAAAAGTCTTTAGTATAACGGCTGACAGAACCTATCTATTCCATTCCCTTTTTTCATGTACGAAGGATAGGAATCAGCACAAAGTATATAGCCGCATTGTCTGGTTTAAGGCCTCCGGGATTTTATATAAATATTTTGGCTATTTCACCTGTTAAAAAGTATCAGCTTTTTTATAGGATGTTACACAGATTTTTGTTTAATTATTTCTATAATAACCTTTCCTAGTATGAGGATTTACACATGAGCAAATTAAAAGTATTATGCTTTGGAGTTTCTGTTGATGGATTTGGAGCTGGAACCGATCAAAGTCTGGAAAACCCTCTGGGAAAAAATGGCATGGCGCTGCATGAATGGTTTATACCTACCGATACTTTCCAGAAGATGCATGGCCAGATGCAAAGCGGAGATAAAACCGAAGGAGTTTTGGGAATAGATAATGACTTTGCTTATAAAAGCTTTCAAAATATTGGGGCCTGGATAATGGGACGAAATATGTTTACGCCGGAAAGAGGTCCATGGAAAGATTTCTCCTGGAAAGGATGGTGGGGAGAGAACCCTCCTTACCGCACTTCTGTTTATGTTTTGACACACTATGCACGGCCTCCTTTAGAAATGGAAGGCGGAACTACTTTTTATTTTGTTACTGATGGAATAGAAACTGCTCTGGGAATGGCAAAAGAAAAAGCTGCAGGAAAAGATATTCGTCTGGGCGGAGGTGTTGAAACCGTTAGACAGTATTTGAAAGCAAAACTGATTGATGAAATGCATATAGCCATTGCCCCGGTTCTTCTGCACTCAGGTGAGAACTTATTTTCAAACATTAATTTAATCGGGCTTGGCTATAAGTGTGTCGAGATTTCTCCTTCGGGAAAAGCTGCACATCTGGTCTTCAAAAAAAATATGTAATTACTGCAGGACATATTTAGGTATGCAAAACCTGTATTCTTTGATATTTTTGTATAATTAAATTTGCTGATCAAATTTATAAGGAATAGATCTTAATGGTTTACAATAAACCAAGAATCGAAACATTACCTGAAAAGAAGCTTATCGGTAGACATCTGAAAATGTCTTTATCCAACAACAGAACATCTGAACTGTGGCGCAGCTTTATGCCGTTAAGAATAGAAATAAAGAACAGCGTAACAGACGATCTGTTCAGTATGCAGGTATATGGCAGCTCTTTTGATTTTAAGAATTTCAATCCGGATTTGGAATTTGAAAAATGGGCTGCAGTGGAAGTTTCAGATTTTGATAGTATTCCTGACGGCATGGAACCATATACTCTCATAGGAGGACTCTATGCAGTTTTCATCCATAAAGGTGCTGCAAGTACCGGCTACAAAACATTTCAATTCATATTTGGCACCTGGCTTCCCAAGTCAGAATTTGAACTGGACAACAGGGAACACTTTGAAATATTAGGCGAAAAATACAAGAACGACGATCCTGAGTCCGAAGAAGAGATCTGGATTCCAATCAAACACAAATAATGTTCACTGCTTCTTTCACCAGGTAGAAGGAATGTACAACCAGCAACCCAGAGCCACAGAAAACCAGACGTGCATATTTTACCCACCTCAGCTCTCCCCGTACCATCGATCAGCACAGACCAGGCTAAACCCGGCTAGGATAAGGAATGCTTAAGAGTAATTCTGAATTTAAGTAATTTCAGATGGACGTGTTTTTGAGTAGTGATAGTCATGGCTACTTTTTAGCAGAATCATTTCAAAATCTCTATTATAATTAAAACCAGCGGCAGCATATTCATCAAACCATGAACAATAATACCTATCCATACATTTTGCCTTTTGTATACTGTATATGAAAGCGCTAATCCAAAGGGAATAATAGAGATTAAATTCCATTTCCAGAAGAAATGCCATAAAGTCCAGATTACTCCATGGTACATCCAGGTGCGGCTTCCATATTCTTGAATTTGCCTTCTGAAAATCATGCCCCGGAATAAAAGTTCTTCGCCAAATATATTTGTGATAACTGCCAGAAAATAAATAGCGGCAAGCCAGTATTGACCTGATAATTTATAATCCATAATATATCCGTCGCGCCGTATTTTATTAGGATTAATTTCAGCCGGGAAAAAATCAGGCGGGGCAAAAAAGTTGATCTGCGCTAATAGTTTCCCAACCGGAGCCAGAAACAGATATGATGAAATTCCAAGTAGAAGTAATCCCAATGTCCAAAGCCAGTCTTTTCTATCCATTTTGTTCAGCCAGGTTCTATCCATGAACCTCTTAACAGACCATTGGTTACCTTCAATATGATAAAAAACCAGAGCAGTAATTATGAGTAAACACAGGGGAATATGAAATACTATTAAGTAGCAGATAAGGACAGGAATCCCCTTTGAATGCAAAACAGGTATTCCATAATAAAGACCGAAATATATGACTGCTGAACTTATTAAAAAGAACCAAATAGATTGTGAGATTTTGATCGGTTTTACATTCATTAAATTTCCCTTTGAATATTAAAGAACTTCGGGATTCCAGCTTCAAAAATAAGAGAAAACAGAGAAATATCACAAAAGACTTGTGCAGAAGCCCTTCAGGCCAAGCCCAATTATTTATTAATTACACTACCGGGATAAAAATAGATTTCTTAGAAAAATGGCTGAAATTGGCTAAAATTCACTAATACTTAGTTTTGGATCGGAATGCCTCATTCGGGTCACTTATTTTTCCCATGTCTAATTTTTGTCTAAGTCTTATTCATTAGGAACTAATTTTCTTAGACAAAAGTTATACAATATGTTAGACAATTTATAAACAGGAGTGACACAATGAAAACTTATAAAATGATTCTTGGTGTTTTATCTTTCGTCTTTATGTTCGTTTCTTTTGTAAATGCTCAGACAGCCCGCCTTCAGGTAATCCACAATTCTGCCGATATTGCGGCAAAATCTGTTGATGTGTATCTTAACGACAAGCTTCTGCTAAAAGATTTTATGTTCCGCCAGACGACCCCTTTTATTGACGCACCGGCCGGGACAGAATTTACAGTGGGCGTAGCCCCGGCAAACAGCATGTCGGTAAATGACATAATCGCAAAATTCAACCTGAAGCTGGATGCCGGAAAAATCTATGTTGCAATTGCAAACGGTGTGCTGGATACTTCTAAATACAGCCCAAATCCTGATAAAAGAAGCACGGCCTTTACTCTTTTCATTAAAGATATGGCAAGAGAGAAGGCTATGGACATGGATAAGGTCGAGTTTTTTGTGCTTCACGGCTCAACCGATGCTCCGGCTGTTGATATTTATGCCAGGGGAGCAGCTAAGATCGTCAGCAATGCAGCATACGGAGATATGACTGATTATGCAGCAGTGCCTCCGGCTAAATATACCCTGGATATTACACCGGCAAATTCCCCGAATACAATTGTAACTTCAGTTGAAGCAGATCTTACTTCACTTAAAGGCGGAGCAGCAGTCGTATTCGCCTCAGGATTTCTTGATTCGTCAAAGAATCAGAATGGAAATTCTTTCAGCGTATTAGCTGCCCTGCCTGATGGCAGCGTAATAAAGCTTCCCACAGCAGCAGCTCCAACAGATGTAAAAGATACAAGGACAGGTACACTTGACTATAAGATTGAGCAAAACTACCCTAATCCTTTTAATCCGTCAACCGTTATAAGCTACTCTATCCCGAAGGAAGAATTTGTAAGTATAAAAATATACAACATACTTGGAAGGGAAGTTGCCTCGCTTGTAAATCAGAAGATGGCTGCTGGCAGCTACGAGGTTCCATTCAATGCGGCAAATCTTACTGCAGGCACATATCTCTACAGCATCAATGCAGGCAATTACACCGAAACCCGCAAAATGATGTACCTGAAGTAAGAAAATAGTTAAACTAAAGAATAAAACATTAACCCAGGCATTTAGCCCCGGTGTTAATGTTTTATTCTGTTCATTTTCACTGATATCCCTGGCTAAAAGTCAATCTGAGCTGAAATTAAAAAAGCTTGTTTTGCCTGAAAACTGTTTTACATGTGGCTCTGATTCAACTTTCTCCCTAACCTTAGATCAGAAGACTGAAACAAAAGAGATGTTTTATTATTATTTAAGTTTTAGCTAATTTTGCCTGTTCGGAGTTTTGAATATCTACCTTCAAGAACATCAGGAGAAATCAAAAGTGAAATCCATCCGTCTGAAAGCTGTCCGCTTAATCACAATTTGCCTTAGCATTTTTATCTCAGTTATTCTTTTCTCATGCGGCCGGAACTATACTTCCTGGGAGGAAAATAAACTGGCTCACGGTATTGAATTTGAAAAAATAAGATATGGCATTAAGGATAATGACACAACAGCCATTATTGGATACCTTAAAGCAAATACTACCATTGAGCAGTATCCCTGCGCTGCCGATTGGGCCCATTTTTCAAAGGATTGGAAACTCAAGTTGTTCCGCCTTAGCAGTAAAGCCACAGTAAATAATTTTGAATACTGTGAAAACTCCTGGATCCGTTTTATTCAGGATGGATCTGTTATATGTGTTTTCCCTGAGAATACAATTGTACAAGGTTTCAAGTGCAGAGGCGGAGGAGGTGCTTCCGGTG
Organism: Bacillota bacterium; assembly: GCA_050262615.1. Classification (GTDB taxonomy): domain Bacteria; phylum Bacteroidota; class Ignavibacteria; order Ignavibacteriales; family SURF-24; genus JAUZPB01. The sequence goes on along the minus strand of JBLNEL010000091.1, from coordinate 3,164 downwards.
TTTCAACTTCTTTCTATAAAAGCGGAAGACTGAATTATTTCTTCTCTGATGGTGATGTTTTGGTCGGAGATATTTTATGCAAAAGTAATCTCTTTAATAATATCGGCTTACATGAGAATGGTAAACTAAAAGAATGTACTTTAGCAGAGGATAAACAAATTAATAATGTCAGTTACAAGAAAAACACCAGGATATGTTTTGATGAAACAGGCAATGTTAAGACTATTCTTTAATTTTACTTTAAGCCTGTCTAGTTCATAAGTCCGTCTGGTCTGAAAATCAGACTTTGTATTTATTAATACAATCCCTACCATCGGTCTTAACAGACCACGCAAAACCCGTTAGGTTTAGGGAAAGCTTTAGAATAATATCAAAAGTTAGTTAACTTCTCACGGAATCGGTTTTAACTAGTGACAGGTTTTGAATAGGAAAAGGTATTTTGATTATGGTCACATTGTTCTGGAATTCATTTTACACTTAAGATTTGTTAGGAATAGGCGTATTATTAAGGAAATTCAATATTTAATTTCCACAAATGAAAGTCATTGTAACTGGAGCAAATGGTTATATTGGCAGAAGACTTATACCCCTATTGTTAAAGCAGGGAGATGAAGTGTTCTGCTGCGTCAGGGATAAAAACCGTTTCCGCTATCAGGTATCCCCTACTGAATCCGGCAGATTACATATTATCGAAATTGATTTTCTCAAGTTGCCTGAGAGAAACACTTTTACCGGCACTTGCGATGTGGCCTTTTATCTTATACACTCAATGAATGCTGGTATTAATAACTTCCAGGACCTGGAAGAAAAGGCAGCAGAAAACTTTATCAGGTTCATCCAGCCGACCAGTTTAAAACAAATTATTTATCTTGGCGGAATATCCAATAATAAGAATTTATCGCCTCACTTAAGTTCACGAAAGAAAGTAGAAAATATATTAAAGACTGCAAATATTCCACTTACTATATTAAGAGCAGGAATAATTATAGGTTCAGGCAGTGCTTCTTTCGAAATTATGCGTGATCTGGTTGAAAAACTTCCTGTAATGATAACACCTAAATGGGTAAACACCAGAAGTCAGCCAATTGCAATCAGAAATGTTTTAGAATACTTAACCGGTGTTATGTTAAATAAGCAGACATACGACAGAGATTTTGATATTGGCGGACCCGATATTCTTACATATAAAGAAATGATGCTTCAGTTTGCAGAAGTCAGAGGATTAAGGAGATATATTTTTACTGTTCCTGTAATGACCCCGCGATTGTCTTCATACTGGCTATATTTTGTGACAGCTGTTTCATATCCTCTTGCAGTCAATCTGGTCAACAGCATGAAAATTGAAGTAATAGGCCGCAATAGTGAGCTTCAGGATATTCTTAAACTTAAACTTATATCTTACAAAGAGGCAGTGCAGCTTGCCTTTGGAAAGGTGGAGCAGGATTCAGTATTATCCAGCTGGAAAGATTCTTTTAACTTTGGATCAAATAACTTCCTGATTGACGATCACTTAAATATACCTCAATTCGGCTGTTATACAGATAAAAAAGAACTAAGGATTAAAGCAAACCTTGAAAAAGTTCTTGAAAATATCTGGACTATTGGCGGAAACCGGGGCTGGTACTATGCTGATTACCTCTGGGGAATACGCGGCTTTATTGATAAAATCTTTGGCGGTGTCGGCTTAAGAAGAGGACGTACAAGCAATTCGGAGATCTACCCTGGAGATACAATTGATTTCTGGAGAGTCTTAGTTGCTGATAAGAACAGGATGAGACTTTTGCTTTATGCTGAAATGAAGCTTCCCGGAGAAGCCTGGCTCGAATTATCAATCAGACAAAAAGCAAATGAGCATTACCTTTCACAGACAGCCACATTCAGACCTAAAGGACTTTTAGGAAGATTATACTGGTACAGTGTTCTTCCCTTCCATTATTTCATTTTTAACGGAATGATCCGGAATATTGCCGGGTATAGAGACTAATAATTTACAGAGCACAAATTAACAAAAACAATAACGGTCTATATTCTTTCATATAACTCCTCTGCTTTATATCCATTCTAATTCATCCGCTTATTGTCCTAACGAACCGTTTATTTATAATTATTCGGATATAACATCGGAATTAAACTTATTTCATTTTTGTCGATAATGCATAATAATAAAATATTTATCGGTCATATAAATAATAGGTCAAACGATGGTATGGTTTAAGAATCTAAAGATCTCAGCCAAATTACTTTACAGTTTTCTTTTTGTTGCATGTATATCAGTTGCTATCGGCACATACAGTTATTTTGCAACTCAAAGGGTTAACAAACTGACTAACAGTGTTACTGAAAAGCAGGTACCGTCAATTTTATATCTCGGGAACATGAATACATACCTGAACGCTGTTGCAGCAGCAGAAAGAGGACTTTTGATAGAGGAATTTACAAAAAAGAACATCAGAAAAACCCAGTACGCTGTTTATGACGTTAAAATGAAAGAACTCATCAAAAATTTCGAGGCATATAAAAATACTCCTAAAGAAGGTAAAGACGCAGAAAACTGGCAGAAACTTTCTTCATATCATACTGGATGGATGGAATTATCGGCAAAATATATACAACTAAACAGGGAAATGGATCTCCTGCTTAATCAGGGCTTGCCATTTGAAAATGAAAAAGTAAAAGCCATGCAGAACCGAATGGCCGAAACGTTCTTAAATGAAAGAGAAACCTTTCTGAAATATACCAATCTTCTTATCGACTTAACAAATCAAAACTGGCAGGAAACACAGTTGGCAAACACTGAGATAGACAAGATAATAAATTCATCGGGATTATGGATGGGCGTTTTTACCGTTTTAGGCTTTATGATCGCAGTCTTAACCGGGATCTTTATTTCAAAGTTAATTACAAAACCGGTAAATGAGGCAAAAGAGGCAATAAAACTATTAAGTGTCGGCAGCCTTAAAGGAAACGTCAACTGGGCTGCCAAAGATGAACTTGGAGAGATGGGTCTAATGCTGAATGGATTCATCAGAACGCTGCAGAAATACATTGCTTCCATTTACGATGTGGCTGATGGCAAATTTACTTATGTACGACAGGTTAAAGATGACAGAAATGAACTGGCTCCGGCTCTTGAGAAAATTGTTGAAACATTAAAGGATCTCATC
>JBLNEL010000090.1:0-7926 GCA_050262615.1 Bacillota bacterium | reverse complement strand
GTCTAATCAGGACAAAAAAGTCCAATGTCCATAGTCCAAAGTCCATAGTCGAATCAGGGAAAAAAAGTCCAATGTCCTTAGTCCATAGTCCATAGTCTAATCAGGATATAATCAAAAACAGTCCATAGTTAAAAAAGACGGACACAAGTTGGATTCCCAATGACTTTTGACCCTGGACTATGGACCCTGGATTCCCGCCCCGGCGGGAAGACTATGGACATTGGATTGTGGACTTTTTTAAAGAATTATTGTCTGATTTTGCCTTTACATCCACCTATTTTTTTGCTATTCTTCCCGGCATAATTTAAGCTTTTGGAACATTGTACCTTAGTAGATCGTATAAGTTTTTACCACAGGCAAATTGTGCAAAAAACGGGTAAAACTACATATTTCTCTGTTTGGAATGGGGATTAAAAAGGACGGGGGAAGAAAGACAGGGAGACGAGGGACGAGAGAATAGAGATGAGGGACAAGGGACGAGGGACAAGGACGAGGGACGGGAGACTAGAGAATAGGCGGACCTTGGGCTTTGGATTATGGACAATCGACTTTGAACTAAGGACCTTGGACTTTGGACTGTGGACATTGGACAATCGACTTTGGACTAAGGACCTTGGACTTTGGACTGTGGACATTGGACTTTGGACTAAACGACATTGGACTCCGCCCCTGGCGGATGGACTTTGGACTGTGGTTTCAATTTGTTATTTTTGTACAGTGCTTAAGATGGGGACTGTGGACGGATGGTTTTTAATTATTTTTTTATATTTTCCGGGATAAAATGAAAAAAGTTTTTTTTCTGATATTATTCTTCCTGACTGTATCAACAGTGACTGTTCTGCCGCAGAGTATACCTGAGGGGTATGCGGCTGCTATGAACGCTTTTAACCAGGGAAATTATTCCAGATCTTATGAACTGTTTTCCCAATTCTATGATTCCCGCGGGATAGATGACGATCTTTCTTCAACGGCTAAATACTACGCTGCTGAAAGCCTCTTAAGGCTCGACAGGGTGGATGCCGCAATTGCTGCATATGAGTTTTTTACTTCAAGATTCGTGCTTTCAAATTACCGCGATGAGGCGCTCTATAAACTCGGAATACTTTATTACGGGAAGAAGGAGTATGCCAATGCCAGGGAAAAACTTCAGCTCCTGCTGGAAGATTATCCCACAAGCCAGTATGCAGGCACTTCTCATTACTTTATTGGCGATTCTTATGTAAAGGAAGGCAACCTGAAGGATGCAGTTTCTTTCTTTGAGGATGCAATTTCGACTAAAAAGAACAATAAATACATAGATAATTCAATTTATTCACTTGCTAATATTTATGAGAAAACAGGGGATTATAATAAAGCTGTAGCTTATTACGATTCGCTTCTGGCTTATTATAAAACCAGCTCACTAGCTCCGCATGCTCAGGTTAGAATAGGCTTATGCTACTTCGAGCTTAAAAACTATGATAACGCTGTAATTGAACTGAACGATCCGCTTATCACGCAGCTGCCTGCAAAACAGCAGACCGAAGCTAAGTATGTACTTGCAAATTCATACTACAGGCTTAAAGAATATAGAGACGCTGAACAGACGTTTTCTTCAATTCTGAAAGATAATCCCAAAACTCCGCTTGCCAGACATGTGCGTTACGGACTTGCATGGGTTAACTTCCAGAAAGGAAATTATGACGAATCTTATAAAATATTCAGTTCGCTTTCAAGGTCCGGCGACGACAGTATTTCAGTAAACTCTCTTTTCTGGAGTGCTGAATCGAAGCGCTACGCAGGAAAGGAAAAGGATGCCGAAATTATCTATGATGAATTCCTGAGCTCATATCCTGAAAGCTATCTTGCATCACGCGTAAAGTACCAGATGGGTGTGGTTAACTACACAGAAAATAAATCTGCTGTTTCGGAGGATTTCCTTCTGCAGTCTGCCGAGTCAAGGGATCTGTCAGTTAAGAGCAGGGCATATACACTGCTTGGCGAGCTGAGGCTTAACAAGAAAGATTATCTGAAGGCGAAGGATTATTTCCAGAGTGTCCTTGATATGGAGAATGTTTCAAAGGATCTTTATGACCGTGCTACTCTCGGCACAGGCGCAGCAGATTATTATCTGAACCAGTATGATGAAGCTATGAAAAAGCTTAGTGAGCTTAATTCATCCAATCCTCAGTTCGAGCCTGAAAAGGTTCATTTTTACATGGCTGAATGCTGGTTTGCAAAGAAGGAATACTCAAAGGCACTAAAGGAATATAACCTTGCCGGCACTGAAAATCCCGATATCGCTCCGCAGGCAGTTTACGGAAAAGCTTACGCATATTACAACCTGAAGAACTTCAATGAAGCTTCATATTATTTTGCAGATTACGTAAAGCGCTATTTTGACAAGCCGAATGTAAAGGATGCAAAACTGCGTCTTGCCGACAGCTACTACGGTGAAAAGAAATTTAACGAAGCAGGCAGGATCTATAAGCAGGTTTTCCTTTCAGACACAACACAGCTTGGCAGCGATTATGCATATTATCAGTACGCACAGGCTCTTTACAAAGCCGGCAATTCGGGTGAAGCTATCCGGGAATTCAATAATCTGCAGGAAAGATTCCCCGATTCAAAATATGTCGACGAGTCGCAGTATGTTATCGGCTGGATCTATTTTCAGCGCGGGAATTTCCGCGAGTCGATAGCCAACTACTATAAGCTTATTGAGCGTTACCCGAATTCATCTGTAGTTCCTGTTGCATATAATTCGATAGGAAACGCGTATTTCAACCTTGGCAGGTATGATTCATCAATTGCCAACTACAGGCATGTACTGGAAGTCTTTCCGCAGACCAGTTACGTATACGATGCAATATCAGGCATCAAGGACGCATATATAGTAAGCGGGAGGCCGGATAAGGCAGTTGAAGTAATTGATGAATTTGCAGCAAGGAATTACGGTTCAGGTTTTGCAGACCAGGTATTGTTCAAAAAAGGCGAGATCTATTACAGTGAAAGGAACTATGAAAAGGCAAAGGAAAGCTATAAAGAGTTTATAGCAGCATATCCGAAAAGTTCGCTTGCTCCTGAGGCTTATTACTGGATAGGCAAAAGTGCCTCAAACCTTGGGCAGAACGAAGAAGCGCTTTATAATTTCAACATCGTCTTTAAGCAGAGCCTTAACACGGAGACCGGTATTGCGTCAGTTCTTGAAATGGGGCGCATACACACAGATCTGAAGAATTATGATAATGCAATCTTTGTCTATTCAACAGCAATAGATCAGCTTCCGCCTGAATCGCCTAAAGTAGCCGAGATAATGTACAACAGGGCAATGGTTTATGTAGACAAAGGCGAATTCAATAAAGCTTACGAGGATTTTAATTACCTTGTGCAGTATTATCCCAACTCGATATTTACGGCAAATGCTAAATATGAAGCAGCGCTGCTTGCACTTGCGCGCAAGGATTATGAGAACTGCGATCTTCTGTTAAAGGAACTTTCAGAAGGCAGGACCGACGATCTGGGTGCAAAGGCCCAGTATTACTATGGTGTTTCATTATTCGAGCAGAATAAGCTTGATGATGCTATTACAGCTTTAGTAAGGGTCAAGTTTGCTTTCCCGGGTTATGACGAATGGCTAACAAATTCATACATGAAGCTAGGCGAGATCTACGAAAAGAAAGGCGACAATGCCAAAGCCAGGGATATGTACAGGGCAGTGCTCTCACACCATCGCGGTGATAATTATGGTGCCGAAGCGCAAAAAAAATTACAGGTGCTTGAATGATCAAAAAACTATTAATGATATTATCGCTGCCTCTGGTGCTTTTTGCTCAGGAGCAGAACAAAAATACACAGAATGTTGAGCTTCCGGAATTTGTAATCACAGGAGTTGAAAGGGTAAGCATGCCTGCTGCCGCAAAGCCTAAGGCAGAGCTTGTACCGACACTTTCGACCGGGTTCTTCAAACCGCAGTATTCTCCCGAGGAGCTACCGGTTGCAGAACTATCAAACCCTGTCAGGAAAGATATTATTTTTGTTAACGATTCTGCAAAGTTTAACGGCAGGCTGATCGTAGGTGCAGGAGTTTACACTATTCCTATGGGTAGTCTTACTTACGGCAAGAGTTTCAATAACGGACTTTTTACCGGAAAGCTCTGGGGCACCAATCAGAGATCTTATTACAAAGATAATTCAGATTACAATAATTCAGGCATTGACCTAAATACCGATCTGTTCAGCAGCTATAATTCGGAATTTCTGCCGGGCGCGAAATTCACAATTGGTGCCGGATATGAGCGCGACGCCTATAAATTCTTTGCTTCCGACAACCCGGCCTTAAAGCGCGAGCGGAGCAGGGGGCAGCTGAGGTTCGGGCTTAATAACCTTATGAATCCTGTCTTTAAGTACGGAGTAAACATAAAGGAAACAATGTCCTATATTAAGGATGCTGATCTAAGTGAAAATACATTCTCAGCAAAGGGTTATCTGGAAACCGGATATGATGGAATTATCTTAGGAGCTGTTCCGGAATATAAGTTCAGTAAAAACAGCTTTTTCGGTACAAGCGGTTATGCAAAATTCAAGCCTTCGGACAATCTGCATTTTTCAGCGGGGCTTTACTTTGCAGCATCGGGCGATGAGAAATCCTTTTTCCCTATAGGCACAGTAACACTTAAGCTAAGCGATAATCTCACGCTGCTTGGTGAAATGTCGCCATATTCAGAGCTGGTGACAGTAACGGACCTTGTTTATCAGAACCGCTGGTTAAGCACAAAAGGAGTAAAGAACATTTATGTCGACAATAAAATGAATCTTAAAGGCGCGCTTAAGTATGAGTACGGCAAGTATTTTGAAATTGACGGCGGGTTCAGGTTCGTAGATTATAATAATTATCCCTATTTTGTTCCGGATGATTCTGTTAAGGGAGTTTTTGATGTAAGGACTGCAAAAGCCAAGAGGTTCACAGGGTTCCTGAACTTTCTTTTCCATCCCGGACCATACGGAATATTTTACGGCAATGTTGAGATAGAGCATTTTAATGACAACAATAAAAATTATGTGCCTTACAATGCCGGATTCAGATCGAGTTTATCATATGACTATGACTTCGATTTCGGTCTAAAGACCGAGAGCAGGCTGGCATTTGCCTCGTCAGTATGGGCGGATGCACCTAACACAAAACAAATTGATCCGTATCTTAATCTTTCATTAAGATTAGGTTACGAAATAGCCCAGGGTTTCGACTTATTCATGGAATTTTCCAATTTACTTAACCATAATAATTATATCTATTACGGCTATAAGGAAAAGACAATGGATGCCGTTTTCGGTCTGGACTACAGATTCTAAAAGAAAACTGAAATTAAATAAATGAAAAAAGAAGAACTAATATCTCAGATCGGCAGGAGCCTGGGTGCTTCTGAAAAAGAAACAACACTTGCGTTTGATATATTCCTGCAGAAAGTATCCGGCAGTTTAAATTCCGGCGAAGCATTAAGAGTGCCGGGCTTAGGCATTTTCCAGCTTGCAAAGGATCCGTCGGGGGATAAATCATTTGCCCTTAATTTCTTTTCGAATGAGAGTATTAAAAGGAACAGGACGAGGGATGTAATAACATTCCCGGTATCCAAAAAGATCAGTGCCGATAATGTTGATGAAGATGCATTCAGTCTTAGTGTTGACAAGCCGCTTATTCCGCTGGCAGGAAAGCACAAGCAGGATTTTCTGGTACAGTCGACCTATTTAATGGCACAGAAGGAATTTGAGGAAAAGGCAGAGGAGATAGTAGAAAGATCTGTGCGCATTGACGGGTTTGATGTTAATGAAATGTCCAATGTCCATAGTCCAAAGTCCATAGTCGAATTAGGACAGGGGACGGAGGACGGGGGCACGCCGGAGAGCGGACAAGGACGGGAGAGTGGAGACTGGAGACGGGGGACGAGGGACGGGGGCACGCCGGAGAGCGGGCACGGACAGGAGAGTGAGGATGCGGATGAGCAGTTTTCGGATGATTTCAGTTTTGCTGAATCTGGTCCTGATGTAATGGAGCTTGATGTCAGTGATGTGTCATGGGATTTCGGAAGCGAAGATACAGAAGAAGAGGTTTCAACAGAGAATTTTCAGCTGAATAACTTTTCGGCAGGAGATCTGAGTAATGATGATTTTGATTTAGACACTTTTTCTGCAGACAATTTACCGAATGATGACCTGTCAAATGCTTTAGGCAGTGATGATTTAAAGTCCGATGCGTTTTCTGCTGGTGATCTATCCTCAGATAAATTCAGTTTGCCGGACAATTTTCAGGAAGAGGATTTATCGGAAGCAGGGGATCTTCTTTTACCAAATGATGAGATTGGTGATATTCTATCACCGGACAACGAAGTAGGTGATCTTCTTTTACCGGATGATGAAGAGGAAATACCAGATCAGTTTGAGCAGGTATCAGGCAATGATCTGGATGAAAAGCTGGATCTCCTGGTCAATATGGAAGCTATTAATCCGGATAATCTGCAGCTGGATAATTTCGGAATTGATGATGATATGTTTGAAAACATATCAGAGCCGGCAGCAGGGAATAGTAATGAAAATATAGACTTCAGCAAACTGCTTGAAGAAGAGTCAAACAATCTTGAGTCAGGCTTTGCGGAGCCTTCAGCTGATGAAGCTCAGCTGGAAGAGGCTGTAATGGAAGAGCAGCCGGAAGAAGAACTTACTGAAGAGGATAATGCAATGGATGCAGAACCTGTTCAGCCAGCGGGATTTATTGACTCATCAGATGATGATGAGGAAGAGAAGCCGCGGAAGGCCAAAGGATCTGCACTTTTATGGCTGGTACTCAGTTCAATACTGGTTGTAACAGCAGCAGGTGCATATTACTTCCTCTATATGAAAAAACCTGCTGATAAGGCTATAGCGGCTAGTGAGAATGTTTCAGCTTCAAGTTCGGAAGTGCAGCCGCAGATAATTGAAAGGAATGATGAAGTACCGGTAACGGCGATGGCAAAAGCGGAGGAATCCAAAGTCCAAAGTCCAGAGTCCAAAGTCGATGAAGGACAAAATCAGGAAGGACGACTCACAGGAGACGAGGGACGAGGGACAAGGGACGAGAAACAGGCGGCAGGGGACAAGGGCAAACAGTCCGAGGTCCAAAGTCCAAAGTCCAAAGTCGACGAACAATCAGGAGGAGGACAAGGAAAGAAGTCTGATGGGCAAAGTTCGAAGTCTGAAGGCAAAGCCGGAGTGGGACAAAAAGGGACTCAGGGGAACAGTGCTCAGCAGAATATGAATCAGCAGCAGAATAAAACTCAGGAAAATAAGACTCAGCAGAAGCCGGTGCAGCAGAATATTGCGCAGCAGAGCAAGGTACAGCAGAATGCAGCTCAGGATAACAAGTCTCAGGCTGGCGGAGCTGATAAGAAGCAGGCTGCAAATGCAAATCTGGTGAATAAAGATATACCAAAGAAAAGCAAGGTGGTGCCATGGGAGAACAATATTCCAAAGGGCAATCCTGCTGAAAAGAAAGCAGCAGATAGCAAACCTGCAGAGAGGAAGCCTGCGGTTAATACTGCTTCAACCAGCACAAATATATCAGGACTTTTAAGGAATGACACAAAAGATAAAATGGTAAGACCATATATCTTTTCAGACGGGAACAGATTTACAATACAGAAGTCATCCTGGCAGAGCAGTGCAAAGGCAGCTGCCGAAGTAAATAAATACAGAAGGATGGGGTTCGATTCTTATATTGTTGTTTACAAGCCAAGGAACGAGACTCCATGGTACAGGGTCAGGATAGGTGATTTCTCAAGTTCGGCAGAGGCTGAGGAGACGTTGAAAAAATTACCCTGACGAAGTCGGCAGGCAAGGACAGGGGAAGAAGGACGAGAGACGGGGGACGAGGGACTGGAGACGGGGGACGAGGGACAGGAGACGGGGGACGAGGGA
>JBLNEL010000089.1:0-10122 GCA_050262615.1 Bacillota bacterium | reverse complement strand
TTTCTATCTTACAGTCCTCAATAGCCCTGAGAACCTTTGCCTGTGCCTGCAGGCTCATATCGCCAATCTCATCCAGGAATAAAGTTCCTTTATTAGCAAGCTCGAACTTTCCAATTCTTTGCTGAACAGCTCCGGTAAAAGAGCCTTTTTCATGACCAAATAATTCCGACTCAATCAGTTCATTTGGAATAGCAGCACAGTTTACTTCTACAAAAGTCTGGTCAGATCTTTGGCTCTGTTTGTGAATTTCTCTTGCCACAAGTTCCTTTCCAGTACCATTTTCCCCGCAAATAAGCACCCTGGCATCCGTGCGCGCAACTCTGGAGATTACTCCCAAAATGTTTTGGATCTGAGCGCTTTTTCCTACAATGCCTTCGCCAGAGGAGAGTGTTGTTTTAAGTTCTTTATTCTCTTTTAAGAGCTTTATCTGGTTTAACGCATTGCGCACGCTTAAAAGGAGCTTATCCCTGTCAATGGGTTTTTCAATAAAATCAAATGCTCCCAGCTTTGTTGCTTTTATTGCATTTTCCAAACTGCTGAATGCTGAGATAACAATTACACTTATTTCAATGTTATTATCTTTTATCCTTTTCAGAACTTCAAATCCATTTAAGTCAGGCATTTGAATATCAAGAAGAAGAACATTGAAATTGCCTGATTCAATCCTTTCCAATCCCAGAGGGCTGCTGGTAGAATACTCTACCTGATAATCCTCGTATTCCAAAATCATCTTTATGCTTTCGCATATTTCTCTTTCATCATCAATTACAAAAATTGCGCTCATAGTCTGTATCTGAAATAAGTTAATGGATAAAATACAAACACTTCCGAAGGAAGTATTTTACCTTTCTTTTTTATGGCTTTTCCGAAGAGTTCTCCGAGATAATCGGCAAACAAATCTCTCGGATCTACAGCGGATTGTACATAAAATTTTGCTTCGAATTCTTCTACAAAAATGCCAATTATTTCTGTAAAATCAAAAATTCTGGACACATAGGCCAGATATGCACTGCCGAAAAAATGAGCAAGTTTATCCTTATCACCGTAAGCATCAATAGGGGAGTCGAATATAAATTTGCCAGGCAGATTTTTGTTTTTCAGTTCAAAAATCGAGTCCTTCGCCGCAGGGAGGGGAATATTAACATGCAGCCTGATCAGTGGAATTACTGCTGGTATTTTATTGAATGGAACAGTAGCAAAGGCCAGATCAAGCAGTGCCTCGGCATGGTCGCCACAGTTATATTGAAGAGCTCTTAAATAAATTGTATCGATCAGGGCAAGATCTGTATTACTTTTTCTTAATTCAGAAAAGTAATCAGAGGCAATAAAATGTGATAAATAATTAACTGACCGTCCAATTTTTGTTACCTGGGCTTCAGACCGGATTCCTGTTAAGAACAATGCTGCGAGGACTACAATTACAAAACTAAACGGATTCTTCATCTTACTTTTACCATTATTCAGATGATTTGTTTCATATAAAAATTGAATATCATTTTTAGCCTGCAGGAATAAAGATATTAAAGAATAAAACATTACAAATGTTAATTCGAAAAATAATCATTTGTAAGATCATACTCAAAAATGATTAACGTAGATTAAATCATTATTATATAAGAAATTGTATAGAAAAGCTAAGTGGAAAAAATTATAGAGAAGGAGGAGACAGAATATTAAGTAATGAGGTAATATCATATAATTTAACCTGAATAATCAAACCTTTTAGGCTGCTGATGAGCTAAATATGTTAACCTGTTTAATTATAAAAAGTTAGGTTTGATTTATGTTTAATGATGCAGTCTAACCTGGATAAATATATGCTTGCCGGCATATAAAATGTCAATTATAGTTAGCGTTTGTAAATAAATAACAGAAACAGTTAATGAATCTAACTAATAAAAACAGAAAACTCTTATATCTATAAGAACTTAACGCAATTAGATACAGCAGTTATACATGAAAGATCACGGCAAATAAAATTACTTTATCTAAACACTCTTTGCTTTATGTCTGTATTACACCGACACTAAATTTCGCAAATTCAGGATTATAGTCTGCTGTCTGTATTACCATCGATATATAATCCCTTGTTTGTGCAGGGTCAATTACTTCATCCACCCACAATCTGGCAGCGGCATAAGAAGGAAAGCTTTTTTCTTCATAGGATTTTTCAACGTCTTCTTTAAGTTTTTTTATTTGAGTTTCAGTAGGTGTTTTTCCCTCTTTTTCCAATTGTTTTATTTTTATTGAAAGCAGAGTATTGCTAGCCTGCGATCCTCCCATTACGGCAATTCTTGAATTAGGATAAGCAAAGATAAATCTTGGGTCGTAGGCTTTGCCGCACATAGCATAATTGCCTGCTCCGAAGCTGTTGCCGGTTATAATTGTAATTTTAGGGACAACTGAATTTGCCACTGCATTTACGAGCTTTGCTCCGTCTTTTATTATCCCGCCATGTTCAGCTCTGCTGCCGACCATAAAGCCGGTCACATCCTGGAGAAAGACAAGGGGGATCTTTCTTTGATTGCAGTTCATTATGAACCTGGCAGCCTTATCGGCACTGTCTGAATAAATTACTCCGCCTATCTGCATTTCGCCGGTTTCTGATTTAATAATGCTCCGTTGATTTGCAACAATGCCTACTGACCAGCCGTCAATCCTTGCATAGGCTGTAATCAGCGACTTTCCATAACCAGCCTTATATTCATCTATTTCAGAATTATCAACAATTCTGGCAAGTATCTCATAAGTGTTATATGATTTTAGAGTATCTTCGGGCAATAATCCATAGAGTTCTTTGGAAGGGTAGAGTGGAGGGCGGCTTTCAGTTCTGTTAAAGCCTGCTTTTGCAAATGGGCCAAATTTTTCAACAAGGTTTCTTATCTGCATAAGACATTCCTCATCGTTTTTCATCATATAATCGGTCACGCCTGAAACATTTGACTGAACTTTAGCTCCGCCAAGTGAATCATTATCAATAACCTCTCCGATTGCAGCCTTAACCAGATGGCTGCCTGCAAGGAATACCGAACCTTCTCCCTCTACAATAAGAGCTTCATCGCTCATAATAGGCAGATAAGCTCCACCGGCAACACATGGACCCATAATAGCTGCAATTTGAGGAATTCCCATAGATGACATCATTGCATTATTACGGAAAATTCTTCCAAAATGCTCCTTGTCAGGGAAAATATCTTCCTGAAGCGGAAGAAATACGCCTGAACTGTCGACAAGGTATATTATAGGAATCCGGTTCTCCATGCTGATCTCCTGTGCCCTGAGGTTTTTCTTTACAGTAACAGGGAACCAGGCTCCGGCTTTTACAGTGGCATCATTTGCGACTATCATACAATGTCTTCCAGAAACTTTAGCTATACCCATGACTGTCCCGGCTGCAGGTGCTCCGCCATATTCAGCATACATACCATGAGCTGCAAGCATTCCTATCTCACAGAAAGTTGTATCCTTATCAATCAGTATTGCGATACGTTCCCTTGCTGTAAGTTTTCCTTTCGACCTATGGGATTCAAGTGCCTTCTGTCCGCCGCCATGTTTTACTTTATCTTTAGCAGCATTTAGTTTTCTTAAGAGGTTCTTATAGTAGTCTTCCCTTGAAAGATAAGTTTCGTTTACAACAGCAGGTGTACCGATCTTCTTCATTAATTCTACTCTTTCCTTATTATTTCTGGTTTCTTTATTATTTCTTATTATTAAATAGTAAGTCCTTTTATTCTGACAAAATATTTTTTGCGATAATTGATCTTTGGATCTCGGAAGTTCCTTCGCCTATTGTAAGGAGTTTAACATCGCGGTAGAATTTTTCAACCGGATAATCTTTTACGAATCCGTATCCGCCGAAGATCTGCACGGCTTCATTAGCAGCCTTTGTTGCAATTTCACTTGCAAAGAGTTTTGCCATAGATGCTTCTTTTGCAATTTTTTCATTTTTATCTTTTTTTATAGCTGCGCGGTAAGTAAGCATTCTTGCTGCATTAATATCTGTAGCCATCTCGGCCAGTTTAAACTGAATAGCCTGGAATTCCGACAAACTCTTTCCGAACTGTTTTCTTTCTTTTGTATAATTTAAAGAAGCCTCAAAGCATCCCTGAGCCAGTCCGATGCTTAAAGCTGCAATTGAAATCCTTCCGCCTTCGAGTATTTTTAATGCCTGTGTTAAGCCTTCACCTTCCTGACCGATAAGGTTATCTTTCGGGACACTGCAATTATCGAAGATCAGCTGAACGGTTTCGCTTGCACGCATACCAAGCTTATTTTCTTTCCTGCCGACTGAAAACCCAGAAGTGCCTTTTTCGACAATGAAGGCTGATATACCTTTCTTGCCTTTGGATTTATCAGTAATTGCCATAATTACAGCAGTTTCGCCGACTCCGCCATTTGTAATGAAGTTTTTTGTGCCATTGAGAATATAGTGATCGCCTTCTTTTAGAGCTGTTGTCTGCATACCTGCAGCATCGCTTCCAGAGGCTGGTTCGGTCAAACCCCATGCCCCAAGTTTAACACCTGAAGCCAAATCACTAAGATACTTTTCTTTCTGCCGGTCATTTGCAAAAAGGTTGATGTGATTTGTACATAAGCCATTATGAGCTGCAACCGAGAGGGAAATTGATGGATCGATTCTGGCAAGTTCTTCAACTACTATTGCATATTCTATATAGCCGAGACCTGCACCGCTATATTGTTCCGGAACCAATATGCCCAGAAATCCCATTTCGCCCAGCATCCTGAAGATTTCATCCGGATGTCTTTGGTTTTCATCAAATTCCATTATATGGGGACGTATATTGTTTTCAGCGAAATCTCTGATAGTTTCGCGGATGGCTGTTTGTTCTTCCGTAAGTTCAAAATTAAAAGGGATCTCCTGCTCAACCATTTATGCCCTCCTTTTTTTGGTGTTGCAAGACCTGAAGTGTTGTTATGTAAACAAGGAACATAATAAACCGGAGATGTGCCCTTATCTCCGGTTTATCAGGAAATATTACTCAAATTCACTTTTGTAATTATTGATAAGTTCCTCAGCTATATGATAAGGAGATAAATGCCCTAAAACAACTTTTTCCAGAGAATTATTTAAGGAAACCTCGCGTGCCCTGCTCCAAAGCTCCTCTCTGATCTGTGTTTCTACTATTTCTTTTATTCTTATCTTTGAATTTAATTCTCTTTTTTTCTGAAACAGATTATTAGTTTCAAGATACGACTGATGCTTCTGAATTTCTTCAATAATTCCCTGCACACCAGTGTTTTCAGTTGCTACTGACTTTACGATAGGAGGAAGCCAGGTTGTTTCATCATGGTTCCGCATCATTAAAGTAGTCTGCAGTGAAATTATTGCGTTATCTGCTCCCGGCCTGTCGCTTTTGTTAAGGACAAACAGATCTGCGATCTCCATAAGTCCGGCTTTCATAGCCTGTATGGAATCACCTGATTCAGGTACCAGCACGACCATTGTAGTATCAGCTGTTCTTGCAATATCCAGTTCTGACTGACCTACTCCAACTGTTTCAAATAAAATAATATCATAACCTGCAGCATCAAGCACATCGGCTGCATCAATAGTCTTTCTGCTTAAGCCTCCAAGGCTGCCTCTTGTTGCCATGCTTCTGATAAAGACACCCTGATCCATACCAATCTCAGCCATTCTTACGCGGTCACCCAGCAAAGCTCCCCCTGTAAAAGGGCTAGTAGGGTCGACAGCTATTACAGCGACGGTCTTATTCTGGCGTCTGTAGTATTTTGTAATCTGGTTTGTTAATGTACTTTTGCCTGCCCCCGGAGGGCCGGTAATTCCAACCCTGTAGGCTCTGCCTGTTTTCTTTGAAATTGCTTTAAGTAATTCCCTGGATTTTTCATCACCCTGTTCAATTATTGTAATTGCACGGGAAACTGTCCGTTTGTCTCTTTCTAAAAGTTTGTCTACAAAATCCTGATCAATTGCCATCTGTTTTATAATAATTACTTATAAATGTTATTAGTTAAAATATATTCTTTTATTTTTTCTGGTACAAGGAAATCGATAGGGAGGTTATCCCTGACTCTTTGCCTGATAACAGTTGCGCTAATGTCTATCTTAGGTGTTTTGATAAAAATAGCGGCTTGGTAGTATTTATCCTCCGGTATTTGCCTGCGGTTGGCTTCTCTGTCCATTACTATGAGCTTTGCGAGCATTATTATCTCATCTGGTTCTTTCCAGGTATAAAATTTTTCAAGATTATCCATGCCGATAACAAGTTCAACTTCATCATATTGCTCTTTAAGTTCTCTTAATGTATCTACTGTATATGAGATGCCCTGGCGCATTACTTCAATTGCAGAGTAATCAAAATATGGTATTCCCTCAGTTGCAAGTTTAACCATATTAAGCCTGTCAAGAGCCGCCGAGTTGCCGCCGTTTGTCTTATGAGGAGAAATAAAGCAGGGGATAAAAACTATTTTATCCAGGTTCCTTATTTCCAATAGTGCCTGAGCTGTTATTAAATGACCATGATGGATAGGATCGAATGTACCGCCTAAAATTCCAATTCTTTTCAACTACAGAAACTCCTTATACTCAATAAACAGATGTGTAAAAAGTTCGTGTATCTCATGAGAGCAGAACTCAATGCTTTCTTTTCTTGATAATACCTTATACAAAGTACGGAAATGCTCAAAATTTTCTACAGTCAGTATGCTGTTTAATGTAAACAGATGGCTGTTTAGTTTACCAGTATGCTTTAGAAAATTATTGTAGGTGATATCACATGAACTGAAGTCTTCAAATAAACGGTCCTCATAATAATTCAGGCCAATTGCCCCGATCTTTTCCGAATCCGATCTGCCTACAACCAAGTTATAATCATCGTGATTTAAAAAGTTAAAGTACCTGCTTATAATAGCTGGAGTAATGGTTATGGAGTTTGAAAAAAGCAAAAGTATATTTGGTGATTCCTGGTGTACTTTGTCAGCAATCAATTTTCTCATGCCTTTCCAGACCTCGTTACTCCTGACAAAATATTTGCTTATATTTTCCTCACAGAACTCTGCCGGCAGAAACTCACGGTCACGTTCATCAAAGCAGTAAACCGGATTATATTCCTTAAGCCTAGAGAGCATGTCCTTAAAATTTAAGTACATTGCAGAATACAGTAATGAGGAATCTGCCTGGTTCATTTTATCAAAAACCGGCACAAACTCCTTATTGTAAATAGGGTTAGCAGGTACAATGAATATATAAGATTTAACGGCCATTTAGTCTGATACTATGGATTACTTAGTAGTGCTTTTATATTATTTCTGCAATTTTCAATTTCAATAGCATAATACTGCTGTTCTGAACCAGAAGCCTGCTTAAATTGCATCTTCCTGAAGGCTAATGTGATCAGATTACGGATATAAGCCTTCCTTATACTTTCATCAATCCAGCCCTTCATATGTCTTTTATGCGTAACTAGTATTTCAATATGTTCTTTTGGAATTAATTGTGAATCGGATCCTTCAGAAAGTTCACGTAAAATAATCCTTTTTTCATTATGGATTGAATATAGAAACACTGTTAAGAAAACCAAAGAAGCGAAAACGATAAATAATACTCCAAGTAATATAGTTAAACTTTCCTTAACTGTAAAATTCCATGTAAAATGTATTAAAACAGCAAGGATAAACCCATAGGCCGGATATAGAAGTCTTTGAAACCCGCGCCCGAATTTGGCCATTGCAATAAAAGCACCAAACGTTCCGGTTGAAATACAATGCATAACAGCTGAAAACATCGAACGGGTTATAACAAGCGTTACCCATGACTCGACTGTAGTTCCATATGAAAGAAAGTAAAAGAAATTCTCTGTCATCCCGAAACCAAGTCCAATTGCTCCTCCATAAACAAGACCATCGGTTATATTATCAAATTCTTTACGTGTAATTGTTATGAACAAAAATATACCTTTTGTCGATTCCTCAACTAGCGGGGCGATAACAAGGGGTCCAATCAATTCCGGATGCTGATAAAACTTAAAGGACAATAAAAGCTCATTTTCCAGCATCATGCTGCCGATGAAAGCAAATATAACAGAACCTATTGCTCCCCAAAGAAAATTCACAATCATTAGCCTGAATGGTTCACGATCATATTTATCCAGCAGCCAGATAACAACCAGATAAAATGCAATTGGTATCACTGCTGCAAAAGCTGAAGATAAAACATTCATTTCTTTATTCTAATCTGTCTTTTTTGCCAAATTTATTTAATTATAGTGCATCGAATGCATACTGTTTAGGAAAAAATCCTGAATCGCAGCAAAATAGTTTCAAAGGTAAAGAATTCCAAGTTTTTTTTCCAGAATGGTAAATGCTGAATCTTTATTTCCCTTAGATTTTATTTTTCCTTAATCCATGCAAATAATTCCTTAAAAGATGGTCTCTTTCCATAAGATAATATTCCAATCCGGAATATCTTAGCAGAGGCATAAATAGTAAAACAAATGGCAGCAATCAGAATTATTATGCTTAGCAGTATTTCCCATAACGGAGGAGTCAACATTTTTAATCTTAAAAGCATCACCGGCGGAGAAGTTAAAGGGAAATAAGAAAGGAGCCTTACAAATAATAAATTAGGATTTTCAATAACCTTTAGTGAAATTATAAGAGGAATTGTCATAAGTAAGCTTATATAGCTTGTAAAATGCTGTGCTTCCTGTTCAGTAGTAACAACAGATCCAGCTCCAACAAATATTGAGGTATATAAAAAATATCCAAGAGCAAAGTAGACCATGATCAGTCCAATATTTGAAAACATTTCAGAAGGTATTACTTTAAAAAAAAGAAGTAATGATGAAAAGATGATCCAAATAAATACCTGAAAAAGTCCCAACATGCCAAGGCCTAAAACTTTTCCGGTTAATAGTTCTTCTGCGCTTACACTTGATAATAATACTTCAATGATTCTGCTGGATTTTTCCTCCATTATGCTTCTTATCAGCTGCCCGCCTGAAAAAAGTATCAGCATGAATAAAAGCATAATTGAAACCATAGCAGGGAAGAATACAGCCTGAAATCCAGCTGATCTGATATCACCTTCCTGGTAGCTTATTTGTACAGGATTTAACTTAACATCCTGTATAAGGCTGCCTATGACCTCTGATCTGTAGCCAATTTCACTAAGTTTATTATTAACTATTATCTGGCTTACAATTTTTTCAAGTAAAAAATATTCATCTTTATTATGGGAAAGCTGTAACTGCCTGAAGCTGGCCACTAGGTTTTTATTTGAGCCCTCCAGAAGAACGTATCCTTTAATAATTCCATCAAGCACTGCTTTGTCTGCTTTGCTGACCAGATCACTTAAAGACTGACCTTTTTCATAATAGTCTATAACAGTATATTTGTTTCTGCCGGTAGATAATCTGTATTCATTTATTCTATTGTAGAATTCAGAGGTGAAACTATCAGTATAATCAAGTATCCCGATCCTTACAGTCTCTTCTTTATTATTCTGAATAAGCAGCGCCGGAACAACACTTACAGCTCCGATTACAACAGGGAACAAGACTGTAAAGATCACAAATGCTTTTGTCCTTGCTTTACCCAAAAATTCAAATCTTGCAATCTTTAACGATCTGGTAATTTTAAAAGGTTTCTTCATTTTTTTTTATTTTTAGGATGCTTTCTTTATGGTTTCGAGATAAATATCATATAAAGTTGGTTCAGCTGCAGAAAAGTGGTTTACTTTAATCTCCGAGGATATTTTTCTTAATAATTCTACCGGATCAATGTTTTCCTTCAGCTGAACTTTTATGCGGTCTTTGCTTTGAGACAATATTTTTATCATTGGAAAATTCTTTAATGCCTCAGCATCACCTTCGTAGCCTATATAGAACGAGTTTTCTTTGAATCTCAATTTGATCTGATCTATACTCCCTTTTAATATTTCTTTTCCTTTATTAATAACGATGATCTTATTGCAGAGTACTTCGGCAATTTCCATCTGATGAGTGCTTATAATGATCATCTTGCCAGAATTTACAAATTCAGCAATCAGCTGTCTTACTAATTCCTGATTTACCGGGTCAAAACCTGAGAAAGGCTCATCGAGAATAAGCAAAACAGGATTGTGAATAACAGATGAGATGAACT
>JBLNEL010000088.1:0-3576 GCA_050262615.1 Bacillota bacterium | reverse complement strand
AGGTATAATGGATTATCCGACTCCTGATTGTAAAACTCCCGATGAGGCATTAACTGTTTCGGAAAATCTGATAAATAAATATAAAGGTGATCCTTTGGTAAGCGTCGCTATAGCACCTCATTCACCTTACACCTGTTCTAAGGAAACTCTCTTAAAAGTAAAAGGTCTTTTTGATAAATATCATGTTCCGGTACATATACATCTTTCTGAAACCGAAAAGGAAATAAAAGATGTACTGACTGCACAGCAAATGCGGCCTCCGGCATTTATTAATTCAGTTGGCCTGTTAAACGAAAAAACAATCGCTGCTCACTGCATCTGTCTTGATCAGGACGAGATAAATATGCTCTGTGATAAAAAGGTGGGAGTAGCTCATTGCCCTACAAGTAATATGAAGCTTGCCGAAAAAGTTGCGCCTGTTACACCAATGCTTAGACTGAACATGAAAGTCAGTTTCGGTACAGATGGGGCCCCAAGTAATAATAACCTGAGTATCCTGAGTGAAATGAAAATCGGTTCACTGCTGCAAAAATTAACTTATGCAAACCCTACAGTGGTCAATGCACCTGAGGCCGTAAGAATGGCTACAATTGAAGCTGCTAAAGTCCTGAGCCTTGATGACAAAATAGGTTCTCTGGAAAAAGGTAAATATGGAGATGTAATAATTGTTGACTTAAGCGAACCCCATGTTACTCCGTCATACGATCCATATTCAACAATCCTTTATTCGGTTGAGGAATCTGACATTCAAACAGTTATTATTAATGGACAGGTCGTTATGAAAAACCGTGAACTGCTTACTATTGACAAGCAAAAAGCCATAGACGATGTAAACCGGATAATAAAACAACTAATGCTGACTGGAATAAAGTCTGACCGAAAAAACTCCGGCTGTCACTCTTTTCAATTGAATCAGAATTATCCTAACCCATTCAACCCAACAACAACGATCAGGTATTCAATTCCTAGAGAGTCTTTTGTGGAACTGAAAGTTTTCGACTTGCTTGGCCGAGAAGTAACAACCCTGATAAATAAAGAACAGAGCCCAGGTGAATATAAAGTGCAGTTCGATGGTTCTTCCCTGCCCAGTGGAGTATACATATATACTATTCAGGCTGGTCAGTACAGAGCATCAAAGAAGCTTATGCTTTTAAAATAATGTGACAATTTTTCATTTTTTATGTAATAAAGGACTACACGCACAATGTCTTACACAAAAAAAATAATTATTGCATTTCTACTTCTTTTATCTTTCAACACGTTCGGTCAGACATGGGAGATAATAAACCCAATACTGCCAGGCGGAGATAGACACTTCTTTCGCATACGACAATGAATTTTATTGATAAAAATACAGGCTGGATCATAACCTCAGGATATATTGCCTCAATGCCAAGTGGTAACTTAAACGGTCAGACAAAGCTTTACGAAACAAAAGACGGGTGTCCCTATTCAAAACTCCATCTGAGCTGAAAATTTTAGTTTTCTCAGGCTGATTTCTTACTTTTGAATATTCACCATCTTTGTCAAAAAACAACTCGACTAGAATTTCTCATAAAAATATCTGAATCTGGGCTGTCCCTTTTCAAAAGTCCAGTTGACATTATAGTTAATCGATTGGAAAAACAAAAAAAGAACAATTCAGAATTATACGGATTTTAGCTATTTTGCGATCTGGGAAAGTTACTACTTAATAAAAATTCTGAAAGGTGTTTAATGGGAGAGTATATTGTAAAACCATTGCCTCCGAAGGCTGATCTGGAGTCCAAAAGGATATTAAAGAAACTTCCGGAAGCCCACCGGTTTTTAGCCGAGCTAAAAGGAATGGCGGCAACTATTCCGAACGAAAATATTCTCATCAATACTCTTGCATTACAGGAAGCTAAAGACAGCTCTGCTATTGAGAACATAATTACTACCCATGACGAATTATATAAAGCTATGCTCTTCCAGGAGTTCTTTACAGATGCGGCTGCCAAAGAGGTAAGCAACTATGTTGAGGCTCTTAAACATGGATTTCAGAATGTACGCAGCAATAAATTTTTAAGCAGTAATCATATTCTGGACATACAAAGAATACTTGAAAAGAATGATGCCGGATATAGAAAGCTTCCCGGAACCTCTTTGATCAATCAGACCACTGGAGAAAAGGTCTATACTCCTCCCCAAAGTTATCAGACAGTTGTTGAGCTGATGGACAATCTGGTAAAATTTATCAACGATAAGGAAATGCTTGATGTCGATCCGCTGATAAAAATGGCAGTAATTCATTTTCAGTTTGAAAGCATACATCCTTTTTACGATGGAAACGGCAGGACCGGCAGGATCATCAATATTCTCTACCTTGTTATGAATGATCTTTTGGACTTGCCGATACTTTATCTGAGCCGTTATATAATAAGGCATAAAGGAGATTATTACAGATTGCTGCAGGGTATAAGAGACCATGACAGCTGGGAAGATTGGATAATCTACATGCTTAACGGGATAGAGGAAACTTCAAAAGAAACAATTGAACTTATTAAAAATATCCGGCAGATGATGCAGTCCTATAAACACCGCATCAGAGAGGAACTCCCTAAGATATACAGTCAGGATCTGTTAAATAATCTTTTCAGGCATCCTTATACCAAAATTGAATTCCTAATGGAGGATATAAATGTCACAAGGCTGACTGCAAGGCGCTATCTGGACGAGCTTGTTGAATTAGGTCTGCTCGAAAAGCAGAAAATATGGCGGACGTATTTTTATATAAATACCCCATTATATCAGATGTTTAAGGGAGAAACTGTACAGGAAAATACTCCTCCAATCAAAACCGTAAATCCCCCTTTGAACAAATAGATGTAATTTATTAAGAAATGGGATATATCATGTATAAAAAATCGAGTTTTGTATACATGATAAATCTCTCATGTATAAAACTTTCACTTTTCTATACACGATAACTCCATCATGTATAGAAAATATGGGAATTGAGACTTCAATCGAATCAAAAACCTCCTGGTCACAATTTGGTCACTGCCTTTTAAAATATTGCGTTTTTGAGCTAAAATTAAAGTTTTTGAGAATATCCGGAGAATCCCTGTCTCTCCGCAAGACTTTTAGTGCAAAAGTTGATGCCCGAATATAGCTCAAAAAAGCTGTTTTCGGGCTTTTTTATTATATGGGCATACCTGTCTATATTCAAAAGTCAATCCGGCATTGAATCGAGCTCTAAAATGCCTCACTATACAAATGTGCAGACATTTCTTTCCTGATCCAACACTCTGAATTATTCAAAAATCTTATCAATAACGTGTCCATATTCAAAACTCGATCTGAGCTAAGAAATTAAGTTTTCTCAGGCTGATTTCTTACTTTTAGAATATTCCCATCTTTTTCCAAAGGCAACTCTGCCAACATTTTTCAAGAAAACATCTGAATCTGGGCACACAGGGCATAGCAATCCAATTCCCATTCAGGATAATTTTTTTCAATTAAAAAAAGTTTATTAAGCAGCTTGTCTGAAATATACGTGGTGTAGTCCATTCACAGCAGGGATTTTTTCAATTTTTCCTGCAATCTGAACTTCCC
>JBLNEL010000087.1:0-17849 GCA_050262615.1 Bacillota bacterium | reverse complement strand
GCTGAAGAGCTTACTGCCTGTTGTAAGATCTGACCATTCAGAAACACTTTTATTCAGGTAAAGTATTCTTCCGCTAGAAGCAATAACAGTAAAGGTCAGCTTCTGAGCATAGATACTACCTGTCAGATAAAATATCATGGCCAGCAATGCTGCTGACTTCAGTACCTTTTTCATCTGCTTCCTTCTTTTTAGGGAACAATTTCTTTTTCAAAAACAATTCATAAAGGTCAAGGCAAGTCGGGCCGATAACAATTGCTACAAGTGTGAGCGTAAGGTTAATCTTATAGCTGAATTTATTAAAGATATAAACTCCAATAACCATATTCATTATAGTAAGAGTAAAGATAAAGAGTTTATAAACAGCACCAAACCAATCACGGTAAACCTTCTTTATCTGCATAAGTATGAGCAGTGAAGAGAAAGACATCAGTATAGCTATAATAAGACTTAGCCACTGCGGCATCACACTAATATAGTTACCGCGCATGATCATAGAGATAATATTAGCATTAATTACCACGCCATACATATCGGGGAAAGTTCTGCCAGCATAACGCTCATTTATCGGAGTAAAAAATATATCCTCAAATGTTTTTGTCTGCGGGTCTATGCCCATAAATCCAATTAAAACAATTTTATCTCTTAAAATAGCCCGGTTAAAGTCTGCACTGAACAGGTCGCTGCTTTCCAGGTAATAATACTTATTCAGGTTTCCTGTATAATTAATAAGCTCTTTATCATAGTTCCTTTTGTTGAGGGTTTTAATATATTTTTTATCCACCTGTTCAACAATTTTCAGGGCGAAAGCAGTTTCAAAAGAGCTTTTATATTTTGCATAAGAGCGGAAACTTCTTATTGTTCTGTAGCCCGAATTGTCCTCCTCAGGAAGGTTGGAGAATCCAATGGCAGTCCTTCTTCCGAGGAATTTATCCGAACATGCAAGTGAGTCATACCTGTCAAGTTTCGGGTCATACTTCTCAAGTTTGCAGGCTATAACAAGGTTCTTAGCTCTGCTTATGGCTTCTTTTAAGAGCAGGTCTTTTTCAGGTTCTTTATCTGTGAGGAAAAAGAGGTCAAGGCCAATTACTTTAGGGCGGCAGCTATTAATAATGTTAATTTCTCTGGCAATACCGGCTCTGTCTAAGTCCCCGATATTTACCAGGACAATATTTGTATCTGCCGGTGGTTCATTACGAAGTTTAGAGAAAACGACATCATAAATATCAAAGTCTTTAATCGAGTTACCAATTGGATTTAAAAAGCCAAGGCTGATCGGGAGTTTAGAGAAAAGTCCAATGAAAAGAAAGACTACTACCACAGCTATTAAGCAATCGGTAAGGCGTCTGTTCTTAAGAAAAAATCTCCTAATCTTCAGCTTCTTCATTTGCCTTTGCCTTTTAATTTTTTAATAATCTCCGGCTTTGATCGGGCTTCTTCATTTAATAAGATAATAATAGATCTGTAATATTCAATATCATCACAGTAAATCTGAGGTGTCAAACAGCACACGGAATTAAAGGAGACAAAGCCGGACTTATATTTAGCTTGTGAAACAGTTTCGTCTGAAACAGTTTCGTCTGAAACAGTTTATTCTGAAACAGATTTGGATCCCGGGAGAAATATCATTTTAACGGCATCAGATCCTGGAGTAATACTGTACGCTGAAATAATTCCTGATATCTGTCCATACCTTTCTCCGCCTGAAGCTCCCTCCAGTAAGGGCAGAGAATTCATTTATATTATATTTATAAGAAAGTTCAGTAAGTATCCTTTCATTTTTCATAAATGGGATCTGTGTATTGCAAACGCTTACGGTCTGGTCAGTCAGGCTTATAAGATACATTTCAATTCTCCCCTGCAGCTCATTATAGACAGCCTTATGCCTGAAGAATCTGAGATTGAACGTGCCTCCGAACTCCTTATTAAGCCTGTTTAGTATATTAAGATTAAACCTTGCAGTTATTCCCTTAGAATCATTATAAGCCTTCTGCAGTATCTGCTTATCTTTTTTCAGGTCCACACCTATTAACAGTCCGTCGTTTTCCTTAGTAAGCCGGGCTATTTTAAGGAAAAACTTCTCTGCCTCTTCAGGAGTGAAATTACCAATTGTTGAACCCGGATAGTAAAGCACCCTGCGGCCTTTAAGATCAGCCGGCAGCTTCAGGTCAAGCTCGGTGGTATAATCTTCACATAAAGGAATTACTTTAAGATCAGGATATTCACTTTTTATCTTTACTGCAGAATCCGAGAGGTATTCAGATGAAATATCTATCGGAACATAGGCTCTGATATCCTTAAGGTTATCGAACAGGAGTCTTGTTTTTTTACTGCTGCCGCTGCCAAGTTCAATTAAAATTATTCCATTTCCAAGTTCAGTTGAAATTTCAGAGATATTATCTTCCATAATCTTCATTTCAGTGCGTGTAGGATAGTATTCATCCAGGCTGCAGATCATATCAAACAGTTCAGAGCCTTTCTTATCATAAAAAAGCTTCGACGGGAGGGTTTTAGGTTCAGACAAAAGTCCATCGATTATCTCAGAGGTCAATGTTCTTACAGCAACCGGATTTTCCCTTACCTGATGTTTAATATTAAACAGACCTTCTTTACTGATCATTATCTTATTCCTGTTTGTTTATGATTGCCGTCCCAAATGATTGTGATTGAGAGAATATCCGGGACAAATATCTTTTTATGCCTCAGATAATATCTCGTGCCAGGCGGATGCCTGAGAACTGCCAGCGTGCTCCAGGCGGGAAGAAATTCCTATATGTTTTTCTGATATGTGATTGCGGTGTTACACACGATCCGCCTCTTAAGACCATCTGTCCAGACATAAACTTTCCATTGTATTCACCCAAAGCGCCCGGAAGAGTTTTATAGTGAGGATAAGGGGAATATGAGCTGCAGGTCCATTCCCACAGGTCACCAAATAGTTGTCTTAACTGCGCCTGACTGTTATCTGCTGATCCTATTTTGTCACTTACCGGATCAATTTCAGGCTGATCAATATCCGGGTGGTAGGATGAATTTTCAAGAAAATTTCCATTTAAGGGAGCCATAGCCGAAGCCGCTTCCCATTCATATTCTGCTGCCAGTCTGCAGCCTTTCCATCTTGCAAATGCATCTGCTTCATAATAGCTTATATGGCAGACCGGCTCTTCTGTATTAATTTGTTCTACTCCTCTTAATGTAAATATCTGCCAGGAATCTTTACTCTCATTATCTTTGAACCAGTAAAGCGGGGAATTCCAGCCTTCTTTCTGGCGCATAGCCCAGCCGTCCGAGAGCCAGAGTTCAGCTTTCTGGTAGCCGCCTGAATCAATAAATTCCATATACTCGCCATTAGTAATCAGCCGGGAGGCCAGTTCGAAGGATTCTATAAACTGCCAGTGTGACGGCTTTTCATTATCAAAAGCAAAACTACTGCCGCTGTGGCCAATTATATACATATTCTCATCGAAACTTACCCAGTTTAATTCACTTGCTTTCCCCTTAGCCCTTTCCCTGCTGCAGTAGACGGGATTAAGCGGGTTAAGTGAAAAAACATGTTTTATATCAGTTAAGATAAGTTCCTGATGCTGCTGTTCATGATTTAAGCCAAGTTCAATAACCGGAGCTGCATTTTCAAATTCCTTATCGCTTAAAATTTCAAAAAGCCTGAGCATATTCCTGTCTACGTAATTTCTATACATATAGACTTCCTCAACTGTCGGTCTGGAAAGCAGTCCGCGTTCAGATCTCTGGAACCTTGGGCCAGCCTGAACGTAATAAGAGTTAAACAGGTAGCTAAAAAGCGGATTATACTCAGTATAGCCTTTCAGAAGTTTCTTCAGTACAAAGGTCTCAAAGAACCAGCTTGTATGAGCCAAATGCCACTTTACCGGACTAACATCCGGCATTGATTGAATAACGTAGTCTTCTGTTTTCAGCGGAGTACATATAGTTTCGGTATATTCCCTTACAGATTTATAACGGTGAGCCAGTGATGACTGAAGTGAAAACAGATCATTCTGATCTTTTTTCTTTTTCTGAACCTCTTTAATCAGTTCTCCCATAGGGCAACCCGGGTTTAGTTTTACACTATTGTTTTCATTCTATTATAAAATATTTTATCAAAAGTATTAAGGGTAATAATTAGGACATAATGGTAAGTAAGTCGTAAGGCATAATTCTTAATTGCATCGAAAGGCAATTTTTAGGTAAATTGAATTGATATTACTAAACAGGGGATATCTTTAATATTGTGTTTCCTCAGATGTACAGATTAAAAAAAAATAATCGGAGAAGATCTAATGTTAAAAAAAATATTTTTGCCTGCGATATTGTTTTTGTTAATAGGATTATCCGGCAGTCTTTCAGCGCAGAGGGGGCCGCAGGGAAAAGATTTCGGATTCGGTATAATAGTCGGTGACCCGTTAGGCGGAACAATTAAATACTGGTTTAATTCACAGAATGCACTTGATGCCGATATAGGCGGGTCATATTTCGGAAGTCCAAGAATTGATGTAGATTACCTCTGGCATTTTGATGCCTTTCAGTCGAGAATAGTAAAGCTTTATGCCGGAGCCGGAGGTGCTTTGGGTTTTGGAAGAGGCAACGGATTTCTTTATAAAGATAAGGGACGTTTCTATGAACGTGAAGGCAATAATCTGGGAATAGGAATCAGAGGACTTTTTGGCTTAAATGTCATACCGAACCGCACACCACTTGAAATATTTCTGCAGTTCGGTGTTTTAGTGGGTTTAGCACCTGAGACAGGTTCAGCTGTGGACCTTGCCATCGGATTAAGGTTCTATCCGTAATATCGCGGATTTAACTTTTTCTGCATGTGGTTACAAACAGAACTCAGGTTACAAACAGAACTCAGGTTACATGCACAAGATCTGTTTATCTTCAGGGTTTCAATACAGGCAGCATAGTACTAAAAGCTGCATTCAGTTTTATAAGCCTGCAGAAGGATTTCGTCGAATTCCTGCAGGCTTATTTCTTTTGCGCCAAACATTTTTAAGTGTTCAGTCTGATACTGAACATCGAGCAGGAGGAAGCCTTTTTGCCTTAAGTGCTCAATTAACTTAATTAAACTTGCCTTTGAAGCCTGAGAGACCTTTGAAAACATTGACTCACCAAAAAAGGCTCCTCTGAACGATACGCCGTAAAGGCCGCCGACAAGTTCTCCGTTAAGCCATGTCTCAACCGAATGCAGATGCCCGATCTCATAGAGTCCCTGATAGGCATTTATAAGTTTTTCCGATATCCATGTTGTCTCACGGTCAGCGCAGTTCTTTATAACTGATAAGTAATCGGAATCAAATTTATATTCAAAGGCAGAAGTCTCCATAAATTTGCGCAGGCTTCTCGGATAGTTATAATTTTCCAGGGGAATGACCGTACGGGTATCAGGGAAATACCAGTCAATCTTTCCATTTTCATCCGACATCGGAAATGCTCCCCTTGCATAAAGCATTATCAT
Source organism: Bacillota bacterium (assembly GCA_050262615.1). Lineage (GTDB taxonomy): Bacteria > Bacteroidota > Ignavibacteria > Ignavibacteriales > SURF-24 > JAUZPB01. The sequence goes on along the minus strand of JBLNEL010000087.1, from coordinate 12,376 downwards.
ATTCTCGGGGATCAAAAGATCATCATCTGTAAAATAAGATTTCTTTTTACTCATCAGCCTTTACTTCAAACTGTACAATATCATAACCTTTTTTAGTCTCAAAAAAAGCAAATCCCACACCAATAAAAACCACAATCATTCCGAGCAGGAAAGCAAATATTATTACATCCTTAAGTCCGAGTGCGCTGTCAAAAAAGTCGGCAGCAATTAAAAGCGAAGTAGCAACAAAAAGAGCAACAGCTGAAGTATAGCATAGCACGCAGTTACGCACAAGCTTCACTCTGAAGACAAGACTTTTAAGCTGTTTGGCAATACTTTCAAGTCTCACATTTTCCTCATATGTAAATGTCCTTTCGCCGGCTCTTAAGGCGAGTCTCCGCTTTTCTTCATTAAGCAGACGAATTCTGTTTACTACAATTGAATATTTGTTGTTTATACCAAGTATAAGTAATCCGCAGGCATTTATCATAACTGCAGGCGCCAGCATAAGCTGAATAACTTGTGTAACCGTCATACTTTGTCCAACTATCTGGGTCATCTCTCAAAACTCCGTTTTATGTAAGAATAATTATGAAAGTTTCATTATGAAAGAATTATCATGCATCTTAATTTCGAATATAAAAATAACTCCATAAAAATATGGGATATATATAGTTTTTAAAAGAAAAAATCCGTTTATTTGGTCTAATTTAATAATATAAGTTAATAATTCCAGACTTTTTAAGACTTGCAGAAAAAATCACTACTTTACTCCCTATCGGCTGTACTTTTATGGTCTACTGTTGCTACGGCTTTTAAGCTTTCGCTTGAAGGGTTAGATCATATTCAGCTGCTTTTTTATTCATCGCTTACAAGCACAATTGTTTTATTTCTAATAGTAATATTTACTCCCGGGCTATCGTTAAAAAAGCATCTTACAAAAAGTGATATTAAATCTTCGCTTCTGCTCGGATTACTGAACCCGTTTTTATATTACCTTGTATTATTTAAGGCATATTCATTACTTCCCGCCTATGAGGCGCAGCCGCTTAATTACACCTGGCCTATTACGCTTTCAGTTCTCTCTGCAATTGTATTTAAGGAAAAGCTTAAGGCAATGACAATAGCAGGCCTGCTGCTTGCATTTTCAGGAGTTACATTAATTGCGACAAGAGGAGACCTCACAGGTTTAAGTTTTGGTAATCCCTTAGGGGTCATTCTGGCAGTAGGAAGTTCAATAATCTGGGCTGTCTACTGGGTAATAAATATTAAGGATAGAAGAGAAGCTTCAGTTAAGTTATTCGGAGCATTTGCTGCAGGGACAATATATTCTGCCATATACCTGGCAGTTTTTTCATCCTTCAGTGTAAAAATGCCTTTGTACACACTTGGAGCTGTATATGTAGGGCTTTTTGAGATGGGCATTACATTTTTCCTTTGGATGAAAGGGCTTTCCTTAAGTAAAAATAACGCAAATACCTCAACTCTTGCCTATCTTTCTCCTTTCCTCTCCCTTATATTTATTGCTTTAATTTTAAATGAAAAAATCTATTTTTACTCAGTTCTGGGATTGATACTGATAATCAGCGGGATACTCGTTCAGCAGCTTTTTCAGCAGCGTAAGTGAATTGTTTTGATTGTATTTTAATGGAAAGACGCAGTTTTATTAAACATATAAGTACCGGAATAAATTTAATTGGAAAGGTTATCATTTTCATGATAATAACAAGATCGGTCCTTTCTGCTCAAAATGAATTTGTTTCTGTAAAGGATTCCAGGTTTACACTTAAAGACATGGAATTCAGTTTCCTGGGATTTAACGCCTATTATCTTCAGAATGAAGCGGCAAAGGGAAACAGGTATATAGTTGACGACGTATTCAATGCCGCCAGGGAATGCTCTGCAAAGGTGATACGCACGTGGGCTTTTTACGAAGCAGGTAAATTAACCTACCCCGGCGTAATACGCTATTCACCCGGAGAATATAACGAGAAAGCCCTTGAATCATTGGATTATGTGCTATTAAAGGCGAAAGAAAATGATGTTAAACTTATTCTTACTCTGGCCAATGCCAACCCGGATTTCGGCGGAATTAACCAGTATATAGACTGGGCCAACAGCTTTCTGGCACCCGGTGCAGGAGGCAGGGCTTATGTTTACAGGGATTTCTTCCTTAATCAGACAATTAAACAATGGTACAAGGATTACGTTTATCTGCTCTTAAACCGCACCAACACATTGACCGGAATTAAATATAAAGATGACCCATCTATATTTGCTTTTGAAATGATAAATGAAGCTGAGAACCTGAGTGAAGATTTCAACCTGGTACTCAGGTGGTATGATGAAATCTCTACCTATATCAGAAAGATAGACAGCAATCATCTTATTGCAACTGGTGAGGCAGGCTATGATATGATGGATCACCTTTATGCAGATGCCGACTTTTTCTATAACAGCAGCTATTTTCTTTTTGACGGATGCAAGGGAACCAGCTATTATCTGAATTCGGATCTGATGAATGTGGATATTACTTCCTATCACCTTTATCCGGACGGATGGCAGATATCAGCCTCCTCAGGCAGTACATGGATAAACGATCATGAAGTGATTGCTTCAAAATTAAACAAGCCTTCGCTTTTAGGTGAATTCGGAATAAGGAATAACAAGCCTGAGGTTTACAGGCAATGGCTAAGTTCAATTGAAAAGACCAGGAACAAGTCAGCTCTTGCATGGCAGTATCTGCATCCTGATATTATTTCAGATGATGATGGTTTTGGTTTCAGCAATATTGATATTGAAATAATGCAGCTGATCAGAACATATAACGAGAACCTGAAGAACAATGTTGCAAAGGAAGTGCAGGTTGTATCTTCTGCAGAACTATTCCAGAACTATCCAAACCCATTTAATCCGGTTACATTCATCAGGTATTCGCTGCCTGAGGATCAGGAAATCTCACTTGAGCTTTATAATGCTCTCGGGCAGATGATCGCAGTAATAGATAAAGGTATAAAGCAGAAAGGCGAGCATATTGTTACACTCTCACTTGATGATAATGCACTCTCAAGCGGAGCGTATTTCTACACACTTAAGACACAGGGCGAGATACAAAGCAAGAAACTTATGCTGCTGAAATAATTTCTCAGGAAAGACATTCTTTGACTTATCATAGTGGTCAAAAGAAATTGACTGGGTTGTATACATTAAGATAATTGTTCCTTAGGTAAACTTGTCGATGGATAGAAGGGGCTGGTCAATTCACTGCCTAGCTATCTACATGCCAGATGCAAATTTTCACTCACCTAAGATCTTTTCGCACACCACCGATCACAGAAAAATGATAAATAAATCAAGATAAAAAAGAATTTATAATAAGAATTCAGAATATTGACAAATTCATAGGACAAATTATTAAACATTGGACTACAGGAAATTGCTCTAAGGGTTTATGCAGCAGGCAGTTTAAAAGAGAAAGTGCTTCCAACACCAATTTCGCTTTCTGCCCATATTTCTCCTGATTGCGAGTTTATAAATTCACGTGCTATTGCGAGTCCAAGCCCCCTGCCTTTAGGATTATTTCCAATCTGTACAAATTTATCAAATATTCTTCCAAGATTTTCTTTTTCAATTCCGGGGCCCTGATCGGATACTGAAAACTTCACATATTTCCCTTCTCTTAAGCAGAATATCTTTATTGTACCACTTTCCGGTGTGTATCGTATAGCATTCGTTATCAGATTTACAAGTACCCAAACAGTCTTTTCAATATCTGCAATTATTGGAGGAAGTTCCGGTTGAATGCTTGTCTCAACTGCAATTTTTTTATCGCTGATTAGTAGTATAAGTGATGTCAGAGCATAATCAATTATAGAATCAGCTCCGGTTCTTTCAATTTTTAGTTTTATATTACCAGATTCGGTCTGTGAAAAATCGAGCAGTTCATTTACCATCTTTGAAAGGCGGGATGTCTCCTGGCGAACAGTTCTAATAATTTTTCTATGCGCCTCGCTAAGTTCTCCCAATCTGGAGTCTTCAAGCAGTTTAACGCTCAGATTGATTGATGAAAGAGGAGTCTTAAGCTCATGTGAAACTGTTGCAAGAAGATTGGTTTTAGCTGTATCCCGTTCTTCATATCTGGTTACATTCTTCAGTATAATAATATATCCCAGGGCGCTCGAAGAGCCATTATCATTATTTGTAAGTCTGGACTCGATAACTTCCTTTGAAAAAAAGGCCTCTTTCCGGTTCAGCACAATTGGAATAAAAGTATTAAGATGATTAACACTAAATTCTTCCGGAGCAATTATACCCTTAAGTACTTCCCGGAAGAGATCATTACTAAGAGCTATGTCAGGTGCATATTGCCCGATAATTTCAGAATCTTTAAGCCCCGTAATTTCCTGAGCTGCTTTATTTAATGAAATAATCTTTTTATTCTCATCAATTACGAAGATAGCATCATTAAGACTGTTAATAATAGTCTCCATTCTTTTCTTTTCCACCAGAAGCCTGTGCAGGTTATTTTCCTCATATTCTTTCAGTTTTGAAGACATGCTGTTAAACTCATTGACAAGAACGCCAAGTTCATCTGCAGACGAAAACAAAAGCTTCTGACCATAGTCCCCCCTAGAAATTGCCTTTATCTTATTTGTGAGTTGATAAATAGGTTTTAAAATATATGTAGGAAAATATAAGATAAACAAGATTGCAGTTATCAGGCTTAACAAAGCCAGCACGATCATATATTGTGTTACCTGATGAGCAGTTGAAGCTGCCCTGCTATTTTTATTTATTATTGCATTTGAGTTTATTTTATATATGTCTGAAATAGAATTCCGCAAATCCTCATATTTTTTCTTAAACTGGATACCAGCAGTTACATCATCGCTTTTTCTTGTCTTGACCATAATCTCAAGGAAAGCAGAATAATCCTGCTTAAGCACATTTACAATCTCTTCTTCCCCTGGTTCAGTAATATTTCCATCCTCTGCCTTAAGATTATCATTAAAAAGCTTAATAAGATTCTGCTGATCACTTTCATTCTGAATAGAAACATCGTGCTTTAACAGATCTTTTTCAGTATGAATGACATAAAGCCCGTCTAATGCTTTGAGCATATTTGAAGTATACTCTATTGATTTGTAATTATCCTTAATAATTTCACCTGAATCCCTGGAGAGCCGGGAAATAAATTGCGATCCCATTATACCCATGACTAAAATGATCAGCAATAAAAAGGATAACAGTAATAATATTTTTGTTTTTAGCTTATTCATGGTTTGATATAATTAAAATGTCAATATTTTGATTTTTTGTAAGCCTGATAAGATCCTTTAGCAAATTGTTCTTTGTCAGCTGCTGCAGAAAACTTATATTGGGTTTTCCCAAAACTATAAGTCCCACATCATTTTTCTTAGCAAATCCGACAATAGCTTCTGCAATATTGCTGCCTTTGATCTTTATTACTTCAGCTTCAAGTTCAGCTGCAAGCTTAAAGTTGTTTACCAAATGGCGCTGTTCAGAGCCTTCAATGTTTTCAGCGCTTTCACCCGGAGTCTGCACATATAGAACAAACCATTTTGAATTATAAAGAGAAGAGAGCCTGGCTGACTTTCTTATCAGGTTGGATCCTGATCGGCTATTGCTGCTAAGGCAGGTAAGGACAGCATTAGTCCTTTTCGGCTGCACAGCCAGATCTCTTTTAATTTTACGTCCTACCTGCCTGGTCACCTCTCTTAAGGCCAGTTCTCTTAATTGTAAAAGTTTTTCAGTTTGGAAAAAGTTATTCAGTGCAACAGGCACTTTCTTCTGATCATAAATTTTGCCTTCTTTCAGTCTTTCGATAAGCTCATTAATAGTAAGATCGATATTAACAACTTCATCGGCCATTTCAATTACACTGTCAGGAACGCGTTCTTTAATTTCGACGCCGGTGATCTTTTCAACTTCCTTATTTATACTTTCGATATGCTGGATATTTACAGTACTGATAACATTAATTCCATTATCGATAATCTGAAGCACATCCTCCCACCTTTTTTCATTATTGGACCCGGGAATATTTGTATGTGCAAGTTCATCAACCAGTACCACCTCCGGCCTGCGCAGAAGGATTGCATCAATATCCATTTCTTCAAGAGACTTGCCCTTATAATAAATGGTTTTTCTTTGAATTGAAGGAAGGCCATCAGTAAGTTTTAATGTCCCTTCCCTGCCATGAGTTTCAATAATGCCGATACAGACATCAATGCCGCTATCAAACAGGCTGTGAGCTTCCTGAAGCATGCGGTATGTCTTCCCTACCCCGGCCGCCATGCCGATATATATCTTGAACTTTCCCCTTCTGGATGATTTGATCATCTCGAGAAAATGTTCAACCGACTCATTGCGGGTATCGTCTGGACTGTCCAAAGTGCAGTAATCCTTATATATTTAACTTATTGCTGTTACAAAGAAGTTACATTAAAAGTTAATGCTTCGAAAGTGCGTCCAGTGCAAGATTCAGTTTTAATACATTTATACGTTCCGGGCCGAAAAAGCCAAGCAATGGTTTTTCAGTATACTGCTCTACAAGGCTTTTAATCTTATCCTCTGGTAGCGAACGCAAGCGGGCTATCCTTTTAACCTGAATAAGTGCTCCCTTTGGAGAAATATGAGGGTCAAGGCCGCTGCCGGAAGTGGTTACCATTTCAACCGGGATGTCAGAGACTTTTACATCCGGATTATGCACAAGAAAAGTATCTATCCTTGCCTGAACTGCCTTCAAGTATGCAGGATTAGACGGACCCAGATTGCTTGCTGATGTTGCAGCAGCATTATAATCACTTGCAGAAGGACGGCTCCAGAAGTATTTATCCAAAGTAAATTTCTGACCTATATTTTCATAGCCGGCATTTTTTCCATTCTTCATAACTGGAAATCCATCTGCAGCAGAAGGAAACAACCGGCCTAATGCCCATATAATTAAAGTAAATATCACACTGCAGAGAATAAGCAGTGAAAAATGCAGACCCAAAAGATTTCTAAGTGTTTTCATGATCTCAATTCCTTAAATGAAGAGACTAATTATCATATCGATCAGTTTGATGCCGATAAATGGAGAAATCATGCCTCCAAGACCATAAATAAAAAGATTTCTTCTTAACATTGCAGTAGCACCAATTGCTTTATATTTAACACCCTTTAACGCCAGCGGAATAAGTGCCGGAATTATCAGAGCATTAAATATAACAGCAGAAAGTATTGCAGATTCAGAAGAACCCAGGTGCATAATATTAAGTGCATTAAGTCCCGGAATAGCCGAGGCAAATATTGCAGGGATAATAGCAAAATATTTTGCCACATCATTTGCCAGGGAAAATGTAGTAACATTGCCCCGTGTTATCAGCATCTGTTTACCGATTTCAATTACTTCCAGAAGTTTTGTAGGATCATTATCCAGGTCGACCATATTTGCAGCCTCCTTTGCCGCCTGAGTCCCGGTATTCATAGCAACGGCCACATCAGCCTGTGCAAGGGCCGGAGCATCATTTGTACCGTCACCCATCATAGCCACAAGTTTGCCTGACCGCTGTTCTTCTCTTATATAACTGAGCTTATCTTCAGGCTTAGCCTCAGCAATAAAATCATCAACTCCGGCCTTTTCCGCAATGTACTTTGCAGTAAGCGGGTTATCACCTGTAACCATTACAGTCTTAACTCCCATTTTCCTCAGCCTTTCAAACCGCTCCTGTATGCCGGGTTTTATTATATCCTCAAGCTGAATTGCGCCCAAAGCTTTACAGTTAACAGCAACAGCCAGAGGAGTACCGCCATTTTCTGCTATATCAGTAACTTTTTTTTCTATCTGAGCCAGTTCATCTTTTGAGTTAAATGAGTGACTGTTTGACAGCTTTTTAATTGCGTCCCAGGCACCCTTCCTTATTCCAATTCCGCCGGCAAGATCAATACCGCTCATCCTGGTCTCTGCAGTAAACTTTATAAACCTGGCGTCCTTAACCTCCTTTTCACTAATCTTCACTCCATTTTTCTCCCCAAGCTCAATAATTGATTTTCCCTCCGGAGTCTGATCGGCCATTGAACTGAGAAGGCAGTAGCGTATGAATTCTTCTTTAGAAAAACCATTAACCGGGTAAAAATTTGTTGCTTTACGGTTGCCTATGGTAATTGTGCCTGTTTTATCCAACAGAACCGTATCGATATCTCCAGCATTTTCGACAGCTTTACCTGATTTCGAAATAACGTTTGCCCTTAAAGCCCTGTCCATTCCTGCAATACCGATAGCAGAAAGAAGAGCCCCAATTGTAGTAGGTATCAGACATACACAGAGAGAAACCAACGCGGCTATGGTGATATATGTCTTTGAGTATTCAGCAAAAGGCGGAAGAGTAGCCGTAACGAGCAGGAAGATTAAAGTAAAGCCGGCAAGCAAGATTGTAAGTGCAATTTCATTTGGAGTTTTCTGCCTGTTGGCACCTTCAACCAGAGAGATCATTTTATCCAGAAATGACTCACCCGGGTCACCTGTGACAAGGACTTTAATCCAGTCAGAAAGCACCCTTGTACCGCCGACAACACCGGAGTGGTCCGTACCGGCTTCTCTTATAACAGGAGCAGATTCGCCTGTTATCGCAGATTCATCTATTGAGGCAAGGCCTTCAATTATTTCACCATCTGATGCAATGGTTTCACCGGCATGTACAACAAATATATCACCTTTCTTAAGTTCAGAAGAATTTATAACCTTTATCTCTCCAGTTTGTAAAACAAGATTAGCAGGTGTAACTTCACGTGTTTTTCTGAGTGATGATGCCTGTGCCCTGCCCCTGGCTTCAGCTATTGCCTCGGCAAAGTTTCCGAAGAGGTTTGTAAGGAATAATAAAATTGTTATTACAAGGTTATATAAAAAGCTTCCCTGTCCGCTTCTGCTGCTGAATGCTGTAATTAAAGTAACTATAAGCATAACAGCTGTTCCTATTTCAACAGTGAACATGACGGGATTCTTCATCATTATATCAGGTCTGTATTTAACGAAGGATTCTCTGAAGGCGGACTTTACAATTTCCGGTTCAAAGAGTTTTGTATATCTTTTTCTTTTTGACATTTTATTCACCACAAGTTATTACATTGAAAAATGTTCAGCAATCGGACCGACAGCTAATGCGGGGAAAAAGGATAATGCGGCTACAATTGCTATCACGGCTGTTAATACCAAACCAAATGTCAGGCTGTCAATCCTGAGTGTACCGGCTGATTCAGGAATTGTTTTTTTCGCTGCAAAGAGGCCAGCAATTGCAACCGGTCCAACGATAGGAATAAATCTGGCCAAAAGCATCACGGTTCCGCACATAATATTCCAGAAATATGTATTATCATTAAGTCCTTCAAAGCCTGAACCGTTATTGGCAGCAGAGGAAGTAAATTCATAAAGCATTTCTGAAAAACCATGGTAGCCCGGATTTGGGGTCCATCCTATAGCCGGATTAACAGCAGAGATATGGGCTGCAATAGCAGTTCCGATCAGTATTAAAAACGGATGCAGCAGCAGAACAATGGCAGCAATTTTGACTTCCCTGGCTTCAATCTTCTTCCCTAAGAGTTCCGGAGTCCTTCCTACCATCAGGCCTGCTATAAACACCGCAACTACCAGGAAGACAAAGAAATTCAGGAATCCTACACCGACTCCACCGAATAATGCATTTATCATCATATCAGTTAAAAATACTGCACCTGAAAGGGGCATGAAGCTGTCATGCATTGAATTAACCGATCCGTTCGATGTTGAAGTAGTTGTTACGCCCCAATATGCTGAAGCTATCGGACCAAAACGGACTTCCTTGCCTTCCATATTGGAGGGCTGAGTAATACCCATTGCTTTAAGTGCCGGATTACCTTCTGACTCCCATCTGACAGTCATTGTAAGGAAAAGCAGCATGATCACAGCCATTACTCCGAAGATAATATAACCCAGTTTCTTTTTATTCAAATAGAATCCAAAGGAAAAAACAAGTCCGGCAGAAATTAATAATATTGAAATATCCTCAACCATATCGGTCAGGTAATTTGGATTTTCAAATGGGTGTGCAGAGTTGACACCGAAAAATCCGCCTCCATTTGTACCAATTTGCTTTATTGCTATCATAGCAGCAGCCGGGCCAGTGGCTACGCTTACTGTGTCACCCTGAAGTGTTACTTCTCTGGAAGCACCGTTAAATGTCATTGGAGTGCCGTTCAGAAGTAAAATAATCGCTGTAACTAATGAAAGCGGGAGCAATATTCTTGTTGTGCTTTTTACAAGCAGGTTATAAAAGTTTCCCAGATCACTCATTTGCCTTTGCGATAATCCTTTAAATAACATTGCAAGAGCAGCTATACCTGTAGCGGCACTTACAAATTGCATGAACATTAAGAGGAAGATCTGCGTAAAATATGATGCGCCTGTTTCAGCGGCATAGTGCTGCAGATTTGTATTTGAAACAAAGCTGATAGCTGTATTAAAAGCCAGGGCACCTTCCATTCCCGGTATATCCATCGGATTTAAGAACGGATGTTTGAATAACAGCAGCACATAAACCCAGATAAAAAACACAAGATTAATAAGCAGCATTGCTTTCATTCCCTCTTTCCAATTCATTGGACGCTCCGGGTCAATGCCTGATATTTTGAAGATTAGCTTCTCAACCGGGTTAAAATAATCACTCCATACTTTCTCCCCTTTAAATACCTTTGTCATATATAGTCCAAGAGGGTAAGCAAGAAGTATGGTAAATACGAACATTGCAATAATTCCCAGGATCTCTGTATTCATATCATTGCCTCAAAACTTTTCAGGATTTATTAAAGCATAGGTCAGATAAATACCAACCACGAAACAAAGAATTAACAGAAGTATCATTTTCTATCTCCTTCTTTCTGCATTTTATTTTCAACACTCTGTTATTCATAAATAGTCCAATGGCGTGCCAGAAGATTTTCGCTTGAAAAGAGATAGAAAATGAGCATATTTTGCAGAAAAGTTTGAGGGAATTTTCAATTTGTAAATCAGATTTGCAAAATGAAAAATGGAGAGGTCATAATTCGCGAGAGTTTACAGTCCGTACTGCTGGAGTTTTCTGTAGAGTGTGGTCAGGCTAATGCCGAGCATTTCAGCAGCCTTTTGTTTATTACCGCCTGTTTGAGTCAAAGCATCCAGAATATGTTTCTTCTCATATTCATCGAGAGTCCGGCTACCGGAGGACGAATGATCTTCTGATGAATAAATGCTAAATAAAACTTCTTTGGGCAGATAATTTTCTTTTAATACTCCACCTTCAGAAAAGATAACAGCCCTTTCAATTATATTTCTAAGCTCCCGTATATTACCCGGGAAATTATAGTTCAGCAGCTTCTCTAAAAACCCCGGTTCAATTGCAGTAATGCTTTTATTGAGCCTTGCGCTGAAATGCTTAACGAAAGATCTGGCAAGCGGAATAATATCTTCCTTTCTTTCCTTGAGGGGAGGGATTTCCAACTTTACCACACTCAGCCTGTAATAAAGGTCTTTTCTAAAAGTGCCTTTAGAAATTTCATCTTCAAGATTCCTGTTCGTTGCTGCAATTACCCTTACATCAACATTTGTAGGTTTTGTATCCCCCTGTTTTATAAAAGAATTATTTTCAAGTACCCTAAGCAATTTAGCCTGCAGTGAGATTTCCAGCTCCCCTATTTCATCTAATAAAAGCGTTCCCTCGTCAGCTTCCTCAAACAAGCCTTTTTTATTTTTAACTGCGCCTGTAAAAGCCCCGGCTTTATAACCGAACATCTCCGATTCCAGCAGATCCTTTGAAAACGAACTGCAGTTGACAGCAACAAAATGTTCTTTTCTTCTGAGGCTTAAGTTATGGATGGCCTGTGCAAATACTTCCTTACCGGTACCTGTTTCACCAACCAGAAGTACAGGCACATCTGTAACAGCTATTTTTCTTGCAAACTGGATTGTATCTTTCATTACCTCAGACTGAAAAGTGATATTTTCGAAGTCATATTTTTCTTCAATTCTCTTTTCAAGCCGCGCTATTTGTGTCTTAAGTTGAACCTTTTCAAATGCCCTGCCCACCAGAGGAACAAGCCTGGAATCTTCATCTCCTTTTGTAATATAATCGAATGCTCCTTCTTTAATTGCTTTAACACTGTCAGGAATATTGCCGAAAGCTGTCATTATTATGATCTCACAGGTTTTATTTATCTCTTTAATTTTAGATATAAGCTCAATGCCATTAATATCTGGCATAACAACATCTAATATAACTACATGAGTCTCTTCCTTCGAAAGATAGATGAGACCTTCTTTTGCTGTTGCAGCTTCTAAAACCTTATAGCCCTCAAGATCAAGCATCTGTGCTATAAGTCCTCTTAA
>JBLNEL010000086.1:0-8737 GCA_050262615.1 Bacillota bacterium | reverse complement strand
CTAAATTTATTCAATTATCATTTGTTTCTGGCATGTCCCCAGCAGTACTGGTGTGCTGGTCCGTAATTGCTTCAAAAGTATTTTTCAGGATAACCCTGGTACCGGCTAAATAGTCTCCTGGTCTTTTATTTTCCCCTGATATTGCAAAACTAACAACATCAGGAACAAAAAATATTGGAGGAATACAATATGTACATCTGAGTAAGTTCCTTATTAATGCTGCATAAAAAGTGATTTCCTGCCCGCTATCCATCACTACTTTTATACCGCAGAACCATTTGCCAGGTGTACAGCCCTTGCATAACCACTCAAATATAGCAAAATATATCTCAAAAAATAAAATAAAAATTATAATGATTAAACCAAATTTCAGACTGGTAATATTTATAAAAAAATTCACCACTTCCCATATATTTTCTACAGCCCTGTCGAAAACGATCCCTATTAGGCATGCTATGATCGTGTGATCAAGTAAAAATGCAGCCCCCCTGCGGATAAATCCTGAATTTTCTATTAACCTGCTCTCCATCTTATTTATATGGAAACTCCAATAGTATTTTTGTCCCCCTCGGCGAGGTCTCTGCTACAGAAATGTTTCCTTTTATACTCTCCATAAATTTTTTTGCTAATTTGAGCCCTAACCCCATACCTTTTTCTTTTGTCGTAAAGTTCTCCTCGAAAACCCTGCCCTGATGCTCCTGTAATATTCCTCGGCCATTGTCATTTACTTCCAGATTTATCTTACTCCCTTTTTTGTATATGTTTATCTTTACGGTATCTGCACCGGCCTGCATTGAATTTCTTATCAGGTTTATTATTGTGCGCTTTAACTGGTCTTTATCTGCTTCTATTAAATACCTTTCTGAATCTCTCTCTGTCTCTATTCTGATATTTTCTTCAATAAATAGATTGCATGCATCCTCAACTACACTGTTTAATTCCATGTGCTCTACTACTATTTTCGGCATCCTGGCAAATGCAGAAAATTCAGAGGCAATATTGTTCAATGTCTCTATCTGACTTATTATCGTCTGCGATACTTTATCAAATATCATGTCGAGCTTTGGTGACTTGTCTTTATAAGCTATTATCAGCTGCTGAACGGCAAGCTTCATCGGTGTCAGAGGATTCTTTATTTCATGCGCTACCTGCCGGGCCATCTCCTTCCAGGCTGTCTCTCTCTCCATCTCTGCTAACTCTGCCTGACTTCTCTTTAACTCCTTTATCATTAAATTAAAGCCTGAGATCAAATCCCTTATCTCCCCCTTTTGATTGTTGTTTACTTCAAAACCGAAATCCCCGCTGGCTACCGAGGCAGTGGCTTTTGTAAGACTTCTTATTGGTGAAGAAATACGGTTGGCTAGAACAGTACTGAAAATTATTACCAGTATTGTTGCAAAAAAATAGCTGCCGAATAAAAATATGTCCACTTCTTCACTCGTAACTGGCAGGGGTATTTTGTTGAATATGTCGTTTACTTTCAGAATATACTCCTTCCCCCCCAGTTCTATTTTACTGGCAAAGGAAATAAACGGATAGTTCTCAATCTTCTCTTCGGTTACATATTCTTTGAACCCCTGATGCTTTAACCTGTCGTAAACAAATGGGTTTAATATCGGGGGAATAATGCCTGCACTGTAGAACTCTTCCTTTGAACTGTAAAATAGTTCCTTATCATTATAAAGAGCAAACTCTATATTAAGATCCCGGTTGGCATCTGTGGCTAATAGCCTCAGACTTAAACTGGGATTTCCCAGTAAATGCTCTTTTAAATAATTCTCTATATCTGATGCATTCTGCTTTAGCTTGAAAAGTATTGTGTCCCTGTTCTTCTCTTCTGTCAGTGTCCTGTTGTAAAATGCCAGAAAGATCATCGGTAGTAGTGCAATCAATAGAAAAGCCGCTAATAGCTGTGTCCTGAATGTATATCTGAACTCTTTGTTTTTCCCCTTTAACTGAAAAAGAAATATGAAAGCTAACAGGGAAATTATAAAAATGCTGTGAATGAAAAATACTTTGAAGAAATTATAAAGACTCCAGGATAAGTTCTTCTCTTTTAACGAAACTGCAATTATTTTGCTCGAGTTATTCTCACTCTCACGCAATATATATGTTATGTAATTCTCTTTGTTGATATTAAGATTGATCCATGTGTCATTTGTCTCTGAAAGATCTGCATGTATAATGTTCTCTATATGCCAGTCTGCTGGTATTATATCACCATAAACATTCGTCAGCAAATTATCCGTAAATACAAAAACCTTCAGCTTGTCAAAATTTACTGCTGTGTTATATTTATTTTGCTTGGATTGAAGAAATCCCGGAAGATTCTCAACTCTTACTCGCTCAGGATCAAAAAGTACTGTTGCAGCAACATAACCTAATAGTACGTTATCTTCCTTCACCGGTACTATGCCTGAGACTATTTTCCCTTGCAGAGCAGCTGGTCTGTAATTGTTGAATATCTGAAGCTCCTCTCCCTGATAGTCTAATACTTCTGGACTGATTCTGTATTTTGGATCTATATTTATTCCGAAACTGCCTAGAAATGCCTTTTGCCTGTCTAGAAATGTAATTGACGAACTTATCTCTTCCCGCTGTAGTGTGCTCTGACTCCAGATTAGAAATGCGGCTGACTCATAATCGGTCTGCTGCGATTTAAGCGCTCTTATGGTTTCCGGACTTGTCGAGGCATTAAAAAGTGCTTCCCTTATAAGATATTCCAGCCAGTCATCATTCGTCCTTGTAAGCTCAAAGGCTGTCGTCTTTAGTGATTCCTTTTCAAGCTGCGTATTGTAGTAATTAAGCAGACTGATGGTAATAATTGAGGAGATAAGTGTAAAGTAAATGTAATTAAAAAGATTTCTTCTCTCTTCAAACTGAATCTTATACGCTGCAATAAATGTTAAGGTTATATAAATGATCCTTATCAGCGGAGTCCCCTGCGGCTCCGATTGGGTTAGATCATAAATGATCCCAAGTATCTGGAATATTGCAAATACAGTAAAAAATTCACTCTTCAGGCTTTTCCTCTCCTTCGCAACCAAAGAAAAAATGAACAGTATTACTGAAACACTCACCATTACAGAAGATAAACCCAGAACAAGAAAATTTAACTGCATCAGCCCTGATGCCAGATTTGGCAGTAAGCCTGGCTCTTTAAAATACCTTAAGGATGAATCAAATATAATGCTTTTTAATGAGGCCCCTACTCCCCTTAATTCAATAAGATAAAATGCTGCCCCAAAGAGCACAGCTAATATCTTAATGATATTATTAGGTGACTTCCTGTTATTTGTTTTAACGTATTTATATACATTTTCAAATAAATAGAGACATACCAGAAGTGCAATAATTATCGTTACCGAAAATTCAAGCGGTGATTTGACTATTCCAAACCCGAATGCAGAAGCAAAATTAGAAGCATCTGTAAGCGGACCTTCAATGAACCTTGAAGGTATATCTAATAGAAAAAGCAATGCCCGCAGAACTGCAAAAAACAAAAATACTGCGGCAAACCTCAGCGTCCGCTGCCTTATCTTCTTTAAGTTTTTCCGTAATCCCAGCGCAAGACATATTATGGAAATTATGGCCAGCACTGACTGAAAATCTATAAAAATTTCTTTTAGATTTGCCAGGTTTGTATCTCTTGAAGGCTTCGAAAAGGTTATTACTGCTATCCTGTTGCCATAATTGCTTTTTACCTCGGTCGAATGCTTCCTTCCGTCTTTTGTAAACTCAGCCGACGGAGAATATTCAATCTCAAAGGATGTCATGAACTTCTGCGAAAGTTCTTCTGAAAGACTTACGTTTCGAAAGTAATTATTTTGAAGCTTATAGTATTTCTCAACAGGTATGCTTACTGAAAGAAAATAGTCCCCTCCTCCGGAAATATTTAATGTATCTATAACACAAAGATAGGTCTGCAGACCCGTCCTGCAGAAGTGAATCTCCCCGGGCTGATAATCCAACTGTAAGAGCCTGCTGCCGGAAGGCGCTGTTTCAGGTGTCCAGGCAATCATTTCACGACTGTTATCGTATATTTCTATTGAATTGCCGGCATAGTTCTGCTTGTTTAACAGGTCAAAAAGATTTCCATTCGGTACCTTATTCTGCGAAAGAACTTTTCCTACCTCACTTTTTACCTCACTCTTAAGTCTTAATATTTCACTTTCCATATCACTTATTTTGGACTGTACCGAACCGTCAATCGTAGTGGTGATGGCTTTAAGTTCTGATTCCCAGTTTTGCCGCTTCTTTTCAACCAGTACCGGTGAGATTATTCCGAGAATAAATATTATCAGAAGTAATAAGGAAAAAAGAAAAAAGTATTTTTTATCTTCCTTAACAATATGTTTTAGTCTGCCTGTCATTAGTTAATTGTAATTTGAGAAATCTTCCAGTTGCCTCCTGCCTGCTTTAACGAAATATATACCTGAGCTGTTCCGCGAATCCCCTTTGATTCAAATTTGTAGTAACCTGAGGCATAAGGATTATCAGATTTCTCGCTTATTATTAGAAACCTGAAACTTACTGGTTTGAATATCCGGAAATAATCCTGAAGTATATAAAAAACCTGATCCGAACTGTAATAACCAGGATTTCTGTTGGGTATGCTTAAATATGTCTGCGCTCCAAAAAATTTGGAAAATTTGTCCAGATCCCTGACAGCTATCCCTTCTTCAATTTTACCGAATATGCTCTTCGGGATCTCCAGGGCAGGTTTTTGCTCTTTTAATTGCATCTTCTGCTGCTGAAATTGAGCAAATAACATTGCATTTAGTGCAATTAATAAGACATTAAGAAGTATAAATAAACGTATCTTCACATTAATAAAAAATTTTTTCACTAAGTTAATCAATTATTCAAAATATTGAAAGTATATATAGAAAAAGCATACCCGCAATTGGATATGCTTTTTCAGTTCTGATAAATGCCCTAAAGATTCTGATCGCTGAATCTTATTTTGATTGACTGGTAGTCAGCCTTTTTTCTAGACGCCTGCTTAATTCCTTTAGATCATGTGAGCTTCTGCCGTAAATTCCTCTGCCTGTCTTCAATTCCCTGTTCCCCTCGACCGTCTGATACGCCCAGTCAAATGTTACACGCTCATTCGTTATATTGCTGATCCTGATCTTTGCAAAATGATTATCCCATGTCCATATAACATATGTATGCCCGACTATTGCAAGTGTGTCTTTTGTTGTCGACCACCCCTTTACCGGTGCATTTGGAATATCATATATATCCTGCGTCCTGCCCATATCCTGAATATCTGAATCTTCCCATACATCCAGATAAAATATCCCCTGATAATTTTCAAAGAAAAAGTCTGCGTTTTCATCATCATACGGTAGCACTTTTGAGGTCGAAAAACTGTAACCTGAATTATTTGGGAATTTTCTGTAATCATAGATCACCTTGTTATATCCCTCTGGACGTGGTGTTGCATGTGCATCCTCATAGCTTAATTCACTCTCGTTATCATTATAGTCATATGCTGCAACTGCATAGTAACAGGTTACACCGTTTTTTGCCCCTTCATCAGTAAAATGAGTGCTTTTTGTTGAACCTAAAAGCTTATATTGCCCGCCGTAACTTGTACTGTAATATACGTTGTACCCGGCTATGTCTCTTTCAGTATTGGCATCCCAGTATATATCTACTATATTGTCGCCGTTTAATACTGTTACTCCCTTTGGCGGATCCGGCTTTTCATAGTCCGGCCCGACATTATTATTCATATCGTTAATATCACAGCCCCATATTAAAATAGCTGCAAATAATGTAATTGTTAAAATTGTGAGTCTTTTAGCTGTTTTCATTTTTGTCCCCGTTTCATTATAATCGATCTTACTCTGTATATTCAATGATGATGCCAGAAATTTTCTTTGTTTTCGGAGTATTTTCCCTTAGTTTTATATAACATGTATACAATACTGGACATTTACTGCATTATTAATGGTGCATTTTGAACTGCGTTTTTCAACTCTGCAATTGAATTGGAGATTAAACTGTTTATATTATATAAATGCTTCCTCTTAAATGGAAGATTTATCATTGATGTTCGATTAACATAATTTCCACGTTTAATGATTAAATTAATTTTTTTTCAGAGAGCAGCAGGTTCTAAATTCCTGCTTCCTCTTATTTTGCTTGGAGGCTTGGCACTTAGACTTGTAAACCTGGGAAACCTCAGCCTCGATTTTGATGAGATCTATTCTGTAAAGCTCTCTACTATGGATTTTTCCGGAATTGTAAATGCCACGTCTAGGGACTTCCATCCCCCTCTCTATTATTTTATACTAAATCTCTGGACATCTGTATTCGGAAGAAGTGAATTTGCTGTAAGAATACCCTCCCTGACTTTCGGACTTTTTAGCATTTGGGCTGTCTATCTGATCGCAAAATATATATTTGACGAAAGAACAGCTTTGTTTGCTTCTTTTTTGTTTGCCCTTTCCCACTTGAACGTAAGATTTGCTCAGGACGCCCGAATGTACTCTTTGCTTGTCCTGCTGGCTGTCTTGGCAATGTTTTATTTACTAAAGCTCACAAATGAACAGACAATTAAGAATTTTGCTTGGTTTGTACTCCTTAATGTTCTGCTTCTATATACTCATGTATATAGCTTTTTTATCATTTCGGCTGAGTACTTTTATTTCCTTTCTCTCTACTTTCTTGACCGTGAGGCCTTTAAAAAAGGTCTTCCCTGGTTTTTTCATGCAGCCGTGATCATCCTTCTGCTCTTTGCCCCTTGGATCTTTATCTTCAGCAAACAGTTTTTGCTGGCTCAGAAGTTACTTTGGATCCCTAAGGCTACATTCTGGGGTTTTTTTGAATCATTGATAGAATATTCTGGCTCATTTCTGCTTTCCTTTGTTCTACTTCCCTTGATTGTCCTTTCGCTCTTCTCCGTATCAATTGGTCTTAAAAAAAATCCCGGGGCTCTGCTTAACCTTTTGGAATCTGCCAGCATTAGCTTTTCTTTGAAAAATATTAAAAATAACTATTTTCTCCTTCTGTGGCTATTGTTTCCAATCCTTCTGCCTTTTACAATTTCTCAGTTCCTTTCTCCGATTTTCCTTATGAAATATACAATCGCTGCTTCTGTGGCTTTTATTCTGCTCGCTTCAGGAGGTTACCGCGAAATTCATATACCTGCCTTCAGGTATACTATAATCATTCTCGTTGCAGCTTTTTCTCTTCTGAACTTTAAGAACGATTGGTCTGTGCCTACAAAGGAAAGATGGAAAGAGGCTATTAATTTCCTGGACCAGTCAGCAGACCAGAAGGATCTTATTGCCTTTAATGCAGGGGTCAGCAGATATCTCTACGATTATTACTCAAATAGAAGCAATATCCCTACTCTGTCTTTGGAACCCGGAGAGGACCAGCTTAATAGGGATAGCTTAAAGTCTCTTCTTTCTCCTTACTTGTCTAAATATGAAAAAATATGGCTGGTAGTATCTCACTCAAGGGACTATAAGCATGAAATAGTTAATACTATGAAAGAACTTACTGACTCGGTCAGTACCCGCCTTTTTTCTACTAATAACAGAAAGTACTTCTTTATTTCCAGTTTCACAGATAGATCTTTTGATCTTTATCTTCTTAAATCATATACTTCACCCGATATTACTGTTTATGCGTTTCAAAAGAAAAATAAATCTTTTTTTACACAGAATGCAAAACAGCCGCCAGATAAAACCCGGATGTCAGTTTCTGGGGCACAATGATGTTGCTCTTCACCTTTCTGGGCTTGCTTCTTAACACAAGCCAGGCATCAGCCTGTAGGGCCGCTGTTTTATTTTTTATTATTTTTATGAATTTTTATCTTTTTACATTTATATTAAACGCCTATTTTTTAATACAATAAGTTAATTTCTGAAGCATTAATGAATGATCTGAACGAATGGATTAGCCAGTATGGCTATGGTGGAATTTTTGTACTCCTGGTACTGGGCATTGTAGGCTTGCCTGTCCCTGACGAAACTCTGCTTACCTTAACAGGCTACCTTGTTTATAAGGGAAACCTAAAGCTTGTCCCTGCTTTCCTCTCGGCTTTCCTGGGCAGCACTGTTGGTATTTCCCTGAGTTATATACTCGGCAGAACTTTCGGATTATTCATCCTCCACAAATTCGGCCGCTTTCTACATGTTACCGATGATAAAATCCAAAAAGTACACGACTGGTTCGAAAAGATCGGCAGATGGGCACTTCTTGTTGGCTATTATATTCCGGGAGTAAGACACATTTTTGCTGTAGTTGCAGGAACTTCAAAACTTGAATATTGGGAATTTGCTCTTTTTGCCTATAGCGGGGCTTTTATCTGGGCAGCTACTTTCTTCAGCATTGGCTTCTTTTTTGGTGATCAATGGACTGTAATTCTTGAACATATGCATAAGCATCTGATTCTCATTTCTATTATTGCAGCTGTTGTGATTTTATTGTTCTTCTTTTTCAGAAAAAAACTATTCTCTAAAAAAGAATCCTCTAAATAATTATAATATGTTTTATAGGAATTAAATCATCTTATAACTCTAAAGAAATTATAAAATAAAAAAGGCTGCTAAGATTTCATTACAGCGAAGAAGGAAGTTTTTCGCCATTTTTTGTCACCACAACAAGGAGAAATCTAAAGTCAGCCTTTTTTTTATACTCTTTTTAATATCAGGAATCTCTATCGATCAAACTAATGGTGTTTTTAGCTTAATCCATCATCATTCTTAAAAAT
>JBLNEL010000085.1:0-3545 GCA_050262615.1 Bacillota bacterium | reverse complement strand
GGAAAGGGCATTCGGCAAGAAGACAGTATTTATGAGAGAAGGAGGGTCGATACCGATCGTAGTTGATTTTGTAAAGATATTAAAGGCTCCTGCGGTATTGATGGGCTTAGGACTTGACAGCGAGAATCTGCATTCGCCAGATGAACATTTTGATCTTAATCATTTCCATAAAGGAATTGAAAGTTCGGCTTACTTTATTGATGAATTTTCTAAAGACTAATAAACGAGCAGAGGAAGAGGAGCCGGGAAGACTTACCCAGAGGCTCTTTCCATCTGTGTTTAATTAAAAAAGGAGGAAATGTGAAAAGAGACTTTGTTAAGCTGTTTTGTCTTATATGCATTTCACTTTTTCTAGCTTCCTGCGGCGGGGAGAACAAAAACCAGGCAGAAGAAAACGGGGGCGAAGTAGCATATTCTCCATCAAAAGACCAGAGCATACAATCCTATAACCTTGAAGTAAATAAGGATCAGGCTCAGGGCAGAAATCCATATGACACGCTTGCATTAAGAGAGTTTATTCTTAACAATTATCCTGCAGGATCTTACCTTGTACAATTCGACAGGTCTTATACCTATAACGTTCCAAAGTATGCTGTAATTTATCATAAAGCTGATGGGGATTACATCTTTGCAGTAGTTGCAAAGTCGAGGGAAGGGGAGAGGCTTATTGAAACCAAGAATATTATCGGTTACAATTCAAGCTTTGTAAATCTTGACAGCACGAAGCTTGGGACGGCCTTTTTTTATCTTACATTATTTGCCTGCATGGACAACAGTTTTCAGGTTATATGGGAAAAACAGATACCGATACATGGCGGCTTCAACAGGATGACATACAACATCTGGCGGCAGAGGGGGATTCCATACATCTGCTGTGATTATGAAGACGGAATAATTGTAGGGCACAGGGATTACAATCTTTTCTTAGTAGATGGATTAAAGTCTGTGCCGCATTTACTGGAGACATATGAAGGGCTGTCGAGAAAGCGGACGATGACAAACCTAAACAATGATAAATTTCCTGATTATTACGAGTATTTTTTCTACAATCTGGCAAACAGGGTATATCCGGTAGACTCAGTAGGGTTTATCTGGGATGTAAAGAAGACGCTCTATGTAAACACAAGGAATCCAAGACAAACCAGGCCTTATTAATTCCAAAAGACAGAAAAGTCAAAATTTTTGAATACTGAAGGATATAGCAATTATCATTCCATTGGATTATATTTGTTGTCCTTTTTAAATAGTTTATATTTAAGGGCGAGTATTATATTAACTCATGGGAGAAGGGATGACCGAAAACTATAACAATGATTCGAGCAGTATGAGTTTTTTTAAGAACATATATAATAATCTGGTTACCGGCAATCAGGGCAAAACAGTTCAGGTATACAGTACAGTGCAGGAAGAGTATGAGAGTTTAATAAATGGTGCAGGGCTTTATGATCTGACAGGGAGCGCGGTTATAGAGATGCGCGGAAAAGACAGTCTGGAATATCTGCACAGGATCAGCACAAATGCTTTAAAAGAGCTCAAGTCTGGAGAGGCGGCAGTAACGCTTTTCACAAATGAAAAAGGGCGGATGATCGACCGGGCCACAGTGCTGAATATGGGTGAATACCTGCTGCTTACAGGCAGTCAGGCCTGCAGGAACAAGCTTTTAGGCTGGATAAACAAGTACATAATCATGGAAGACATAAAAGCGGCTGACAGGACCGATTCAAGTTCAGTCTTTGAGATGGCAGGTTCACAGTCCAGGGTTTTTCTTTCAATGATCTTTGGTGACGGAGTTGATTCGCTGCAGTCAGGGAAGGTATTGATGGCAGAGGTTGAGGGAAGGAAATTCACGCTTGTTCTTAAGGACGAATTCAGTATAAACAAGTATATAATAATAAGCAAGGCTGAGGACACGGAGTTTCTGCTCAGTTACATGTATGAGCATAAAAGTGTATTTGATTTCAGGCCAGTTGGGAAAGCAGCGCACGATATTTTCAGGATTGTTCTAGGTATTCCTGAAGCTCCGGGTGAAATAAACGACAACTACAATCCGCATGAAGCAAATCTTGTTTCAGATATCAGTTTCACGAAGGGATGTTATATCGGGCAGGAAGTAATTGCAAGGCTGGATACATACAACAAAGTTCAGAAGAAACTTTCGTTATTAGTTTTTGATGAACCGGTGGAATCCAGTGATGAACCTTTAAGGCTTTTAGGAGAAGGCGGAAGGGAAGCAGGTGTAATTACATCGGTTGCACAGTCCTTAAAGAAAGACAAGTCGATAGCACTTGCATATATAAGGAACGAAGAGAGTGCAGAGGGTACAAAGCTTACAGCTGTAAGTCCCGAAGGCAAGGCATATTCTGCCAGTATATGCAGTTTCGGATTAAGAAAATGAAGATATACACCAAAACAGGGGACAAAGGGGAGACCGGGCTTTTCGGCGGAGGAAGGGTAAGCAAGGACAACTTAAGGATAGAGGCTTATGGAACTATTGATGAGCTTAATTCTGTTATTGGAGTTGCAATTGCTGAGCTTGAGAACGGTGAAGTTAAAGAGCTGCTGCAGTCAATTCAGAATCAGCTTTTTATAGCCGGGAGTGATCTGGCAGCCCCAAGGACTGAAAAGAACGAGCAATACATTCAGCGGGTGGATAGAAGTTTTGGCGAATCGATTGAAAAAGCAATTGATGAGTTTGATTCGCGGCTGGAAGAGTTAAGGAATTTCATTTTACCAGGGGGGAGTAAAGGAGCAGCATATCTGCATTTAGCGCGTACGGTATGCCGCAGGGGAGAAAGAATAGCAACTGCGCTGAATAAATCAGTTGAAATTGGGCACGATTTGATGGTATATTTGAACAGGTTATCTGACCTGTTATTTGTTCTGGCGCGTTATGTTAATCACGTTCAAAATATCCCTGATATAATCTGGAAAAAACCGTAAAGAGATTAATAAGGGGGTGAAATTGGCTTCGACGGGGTTAGTAAGGCTTTGAACTGCACATCGTGATCGCCGATTGCACGTAAAACGTTGGCAAACAAACAATAACTGGCGAATCTAATTACGCCTTAGCTGCTTAATTTAAGAAGCAGCCGTTCACTATATCTTCTCGTACCGGGATTTAGCTGAACGCCGCTTAGGTGCGATAGTCCGATTAGCGTCCTGGTAAATCGGGCAAAACTTTACAGGGCAGCTTAGGAGTGATCCTGCCTTATGGGAGCCTCTTAAGTAAAAACATACAATAGGCTAAATGTGTAGACGTTCTTAGAGTTCTATCTTCGGACGCGGGTTCGACTCCCGCCACCTCCACAATAAAAAATCCGTAACATGTTTGAAAGCACGTTGCGGATTTCGTGTTTTAAACAGATCATTGGTATATAATTTTGTTTAATTTGTACCTTACTGTACTTAAAACGGGCATTTAAATTTAAGACAAGTCTGTTTTATGGGTAAATCTCTTATTATATCACACAAAATTAAAAAAAAATTTCCGTAGAGCCGGGTTTTTCTACTATTATATTATTGAAGAATATTTAGTTTTAGACATA
>JBLNEL010000084.1:0-4984 GCA_050262615.1 Bacillota bacterium | reverse complement strand
GTTGAAATATTTACCTTACAAAACTCTTTAAACTTCCTCACTTTGGGGAGCTCAGATATGATCCAGATTTAATATAGATCTTTAATTAATTGAAGATCTATATTAAATAGCAACAGCTTAGACAAATTATTAGGGGAGGGGCACCTAGCCCCGTATCCCTTTCGGATGCAGATACTCCAGCCTGCCAAAACTTTTATCTCCTATTGGCGCTGAAATACTAATTAAGAACTTTTCCTATATGGCTCCTGATCTTTACTACAACATTAATTAAACAATTTAATATCTGTTCCCGATAATACAATTCCAAATCAAGTTGGTTCAGGATCAACTAGTCTGAACAGCTCTGGTTGTCAACTAAAATCAAATAAATCCAAGATGCAGTGAGTTATAAATGAAACTAATTTACATAATTATTACAGCTTTATTGTTAATGTTTAACATTTCAGTGTCCGGCCAGGATACAGAAATAAAAGATGATTTTGGTATAAAATTAAGCGGGTACGTAAACTGGTCCGCAATTTATGACTCCCGTCAGACTGTGAACTCGCGTGAAGGTCATTTTTTATTGTATCCAAAAGAAAAGCTTCTGGATAAAGATGGAAACGATCTGAATGCCGTGAAAAACTTCAATATGGCAGTAATAATGAGCCGTGTATCCGGGAAAATAACAGCACCGGCATTTCTCGGGGCTAAAACAACCGGCGTGCTTGAAGCTGAATTCATGGGTAATTCCGATAGTGATGTAAACGGACTGCGTATCAGGCATGCATGGCTTAATCTGAATTGGGGGAGTACAAATCTGCTTCTTGGTCAGACATGGTCTCCATTATTTATTCCCGAATCCTCTCCCGATCAGATCGGCTCGAACGCCGGGGCTCCTTTTCTGCCGTTTGCACGAAATCCGCAGATAAGATTAACTCAGCAATTTGGGGACTTTAAGGTTATTGGAGCTCTTTTAACTCAGCGTGATTTTGTCTCCTTTGGGCCAAATAATCCAACTGCCAGTTCAGATTACCTTAGAAATTCAGCAATACCTGATGCCCATTTTCAGGTACAGTTTTCAAGAAACGGAAACCTTTTCGGAGCAGGAGGTGAATATAAGATACTGAAACCAGCGATTAAAACTGCAAAAGGATACTATACAGATAATACCATAGGCGGGTTTGCTCTTATGGGGTTCGGAAAGATATTGATGATCGATAATATGCTGAAAATAAAATTTCAGGGAATTTACGGAGGGAATCTGACAGATCTTACTATGCTAGGAGGTTATGCGGTAAGATCTGTTGACTCGACAACCATGACAGAATCTTATACTCCAATAAAAACCTTTGCTTTCTGGACAGACATAGCTTTCGGGAAAAAACTGGAAGGAGGGTTATTTGCCGGCTATAGTAAGAATCTTGGTACTGCAGAAATGATCAAGACTGCCACAGGAACGTTTTATGCACGAGGAAGCAACATTGATAATGTATTCAGAGTTGCACCCAGGATCGTTTATTCTGAAGGAAAAGTTAAAGCGGGTCTTGAAATGGAATACACAACAGCTGTATATGGAAAGCCGGATAACTATGGGAAAATTTTCGAGAAATATGATGCCAATAATATCAGAATATATACTTCGGTTTTCTACTATTTTTAGTATGAATGACATTTAGAACATTTCCAGGTGAATTGAAAATGAGATTTAAGAGTTTTAAGAACTGGTCAATTTTTTCAAAATATTTATTTTTTATAATTGTTTCATTTATTCCTTTGTCATTAATACTTTTATTTAAAGTCGTTCCGGATATTGAAAATAAATACTACAACGACAAAGAAGCAGCATTAAGACAGGTAGTTGAATCTGCTCATGGCACATTGGCCTATTGGAATAATAAAGTTTCATCAGGGGAGATGACGCTTGAGGCAGCACAGAAATCTGCAATTGATCAGCTGAATGCACTTCGATATTCAGGAAAAGAATATTTTTTCATGTATGATCTTAATGGGATAGTAAAAGCGCTTGGATCGGATCCAAAGAAATATGGAGAGAACAGATACGATATAAAGGACAAGCATGGGGTCAGGTTCGTTTATGAAATGATCATGGTTTCCAAAGAAAAGGGAGCTGGTACAGTCAAATACTATTATCCAAAGCTGGGTGAAACAAAAGCATCATTGAAGCTTGGTTACGTTAAACTATTTGAAGCATGGCAGTGGTTTGTCGGAAGCGGAATCTATATTGACGATGTTGAGAAAAGTATTTCAGAGCTTAAAACAAGAATTTATATTTATCTTCTTTTAGCCCTTTTGATTGCATCTGCGTTAGGGGCTGCAGCAGCAAAGAAAATATCGAATCCTGTAAAAATTCTGGAAGATGCAGCAAAGAAAATAATAGTCGGAGACTTAAATATTCAGGTTCAGTCCGAAAGCAGCGACGAATTAGGGCGGCTTGCCGGTTCATTCAACAGAATGGTAAGTGATTTGAAGAATTCACTAGAAGAAGTGCAGAAGAAAAAAGAAGAGGCTGAGGAAGCATCCAGAAAAGCTGAGGAAGCAGGGCGCATTTCGGCAGAACACACAAAATATCTTGCTGACAATACCAGAATTATGCTAGAAGAAATGAGCAAATTTGCAGGCGGTGACCTAACTCTCAGGCTTAAGCCGGTTAATGAACACGATGATATAGGTAAACTTTTTTCAGGGTTTAACGGAGCCGTAGAGAACATAAGGAGCATGATAATTCAGGTTTCTGAGGCTGTCAGCAAGACTGCCGGGGCGGGAACAGGTATTCTGACAAACAGCAGCGATCTGGCTTCCGGGGCTCATGAACAGGGCTCACAGACAACTGAGATTGCAGGAGCTGTTGAAGAAATGACGAAGACTATTTTTCAGACTTCCGAAAATATAGCAGAGATAGCTGAGAGGGTCAAAAAGGCGAGTCAAAATGCACAAAAGGGTGCTGAAAAAGTCGAGTCCACCAAAAACGGCATTAGCAATATAGTTGAGACTACAAGGAAGACCGGGGATATAATTACCTCACTTGCCGGCAGGACAGACCAGATAGGAGAGATTACGCAGGTAATTGATGACATTGCAGATCAGACAAACTTACTTGCATTAAATGCTGCAATTGAAGCAGCCAGGGCAGGTGAGCAGGGGCGCGGCTTTGCAGTTGTAGCAGATGAAGTAAGAAAGTTAGCCGAAAGAACTACCAAGGCAACTAAAGAGATCGCTGAGACAATAAAAGTAATACAGAGCGAAGCAAGAGAAGCTGATATTTCAATGGTTACTGCCAGTGCTTCAGTAAAGGAAGGAATGGTCCTGACTGAAGAGGTATCAGTGATCCTTTCTGAAATTAAAGACCAGATACATGAATTAAATGATACAATTAATCAGGTAGCTTCTGCCAGTGAGCAGCAGTCATCTGCAGCTGAAGAGATCAGTAAAAATATTGATAGTATAAATAGTATTGCTCAGCATTCGGCTTCGAGGTCACAGCTAATTGCTAATTCAGCTGAAGAACTCTCTGTTCTTATGAATAATGTTCTACGCCTTATGGGAAGCTTCCGGATCAACAATGATAATAAACTATATAATTCAAACAGTGTGCAAAAAAAATCGCATTATCCTGAAATACATTCCGGAGGACGGACCCGGGAATTGCAAATAAAGGGGAAAAGGGATCTTTAGTTATACAGTTACCGGCAGTTAATAATTACTGTATCTAATGATAAATTCTTCAGTTACCTGGGGGAGGGGCAGCCCTTGAAAAGTACAAAATATCAGTAAAATTAAAAAAGCCCGGCAAGAGCTTAATTGCTGCTGCCGGGCTTTTATTTGGCGGAAAGGGTGGGATTCGAACCCACGGTACGCTTTCACGTACACACACTTTCCAGGCGTGCCAGTTCAGCCACTCCTGCACCTTTCCGGTTGATTTTTCTAAAAACAGAAGACTAATATATAAAAAGTATTAAATTATTTCAAAAGTATTAAGTCCCGGAGAGTAAAATTTTCATCTAAGTCATTATTTTCTTAATTTTAAGTTCAATAATTTTAAATTTTATAATGATAGAAGCTTATTCAGGTGTCTTTATAAGGTCGTTAATTGTAGTGGTCTCAGCTGTGATCGGCGCAATATCAACCTTTACTTTAAAAATAGATCATCACAAATTATGCTCGCTGATCAGTTTATCGGCAGGTGCATTGTTTGGGGCTGCAGCTTTTTCCATACTTCCGGAAGCTGTGGAAGTGCTTAATTTTATTGAACTTGCAGTAGGGCTTGTTTCAGGCTATCTGCTGTTCTGGTTAATAAGCAAGTATTATTTCCATGTTTGTCCTGCGTGTTCGGCAAGTCATTTTGATGAACAGACGACGAAACGGTTTTCTGAGATCGTGCTGCTTATGATAACAGCGCTTTCATTTCATTCATTTTTTGATGGAGTTGCCCTTACCAACGGGGGGACTCATCTGCATGCAGAAGCCAACTCGATCTTCTTTGCTATAGCTGTACATAAGATTCCTGAGGGATTGGCGCTGGCTTCGCTTATGCTTGGGGCAGCATACAGCAGAAAAAAGATTCTTACCTATGTGGTATTGGTTGAACTGACAACAGTGCTCGGAGCTCTTGCCGGGGTTTTTCTTATAAAGGCTGATATTTCTGCTTCGGTTTTCGGGATCATTATGGCGCATATAGCAGGCGGGTTTATATTTTTAGCTTTTCATGCGATAATGGGGGAAATGCTGAAAAATCATACGAGGCTTGTTCTTACATCCTTTATTACAGGGAGCCTGCTGATTCTGGCTACACGGCTTTTTGCCGGCTCATTCTGAAATATAGAAGAGAGGGCAGAGTGCTATTCTCATTTTTGTGCTAAAGGATTATTTATGGAAAAACTTAAGATTCTTGTAATAGATGATTCCGAATTTCTCCGTAATGCAATGAAGAAATTCTTCGATAATTATGATATCGATGTAAGCATATGCGGATCCGGACTGGAGG
>JBLNEL010000083.1:0-6283 GCA_050262615.1 Bacillota bacterium | reverse complement strand
GTGCTGAAGCAAGATCTTTATCGATAACTGCATTTTCAATCGGCCTGTATGTATTCTTTTCATCAATGAATACTGGGATACCTCCACCTCCGCATGCTATTACAATGTAACCTTGTTGAGCAAGTTCACAGATGACCTCTTTATTTACAATGTCAAGCGGCTTTGGTGAGGCCACTACCCTTCTCCATCCGCGGCTTCGGGCATCTTCTTTAAAGATCCATCCGTTTGTCTTTGTCATCAGATCGGCTTCTTCTTTAAGATAATAAGGACCAACAGGTTTGGTTGGAATATTAAAAGCCGGATCTTCTTTATCTACAACTACCTGGGTGAGAACTGTGACTACCTTTCTATCAATACCTTCCTCAATGAGAAGATTTCTCATCATGCGCTCGATCATGTAACCTATCTCCCCCTGTGAATCGGCTACAGATATATCAAGAGGCATTTTTGGAAGTTTATATATTGAATAACCCGCATCGCTTCTCAGATAAATATTTCCAACCTGTGGACCATTGCCATGGGTAATGACAAGGCGGTCGCCCCGCCTTATCATGCCCAGCAAATTCCTGCAGGTTTCATATGCATTTTGTTCCTGCTCATCGGCAGTCCCGACCTGACTGGAGCGCAAAAGCGCGTTACCGCCGAAAGCAACAACTGCAAGACTACTCATATGATTCCTTTTTCCTTCAATATGCTTTCAACTGTTATAGCTCCGATTTCCTGCAGCTCATACATAACACGTGTAGAAGGTTTATTGATCTTGAGTATTCTGCCAAGATCAATTGGAGTACCAATTATAACTGAATCGCAATCAGTATTATTGATAGTTGTTTCAAGATCTTTCATTTGTTCTTCGCCATAGCCCATTGCAGGTAGAAGTATACCAATTTTTGGATATTTCTGGTATGTGGCTGTTATTGAATTAACTGTAAATGGCCTTGGATCAACTATTTCAGAAGCTCCAAAGTTCATTGCAGCTATTGTGCCTGCTCCGTATTCCATCTCTCCGTGAGTCAGCGTCGGACCATCTTCAACTACTAGTACTCGTTTACCCTCGATCAGTTCCGGCTTATCAACAAATATCGGTGAAGCACCTTCAATAATTTTTGCCTTTGGATTTACTTGACGGATATTATTTCTGACTGTAAGAATATTCTTTGCATCGGCTGAATCAATTTTATTTATTATTGCACAATCTGCCATCCTTAAAGAAGTATTTCCAGGATAATACGTTAACTCATGCCCTGGCCTATGTGGATCAACTACTGTAAAAGTAACATCACTCTTATAGAAAGAAATATCATTATTCCCACCATCCCATAAAATTACATCAGCTTCTTTTTCTGCTTCTGCTAATATTGCAGCATAATCTACACCTGCGTAGATCACTCCGCCCAATGCTATATGGGGTTCATACTCTTCAATCTCTTCAATTGTACATTTATGAGTCTTCAGATCCTCTAAAGAACCGAACCTCTGTACTTTTTGCTTTACGAGATCACCATATGGCATAGGATGGCGGATTGCTACAACCTTTTTACCTGCTGCTCTTAATACCTCGACAACTTTTCTTGAAGTCTGGGATTTGCCGCTGCCTGTCCTGACAGCTAGAACAGAAATTACAGGCTTATTACTTTTTATCTGAGTCTCTTCTGCTCCTAAGAGTCTGAAAGAAACACCTGCAGCATTAACCATTGAGGCCTTCGTCATTACGTAATTAAATGGTACGTCTGAATATGAAAAGACCACTTCATTAACTTCAAGCTCATCTATCAGGCAGAGAAGTTCAGATTCGTCATAGATCTTTATTCCATTTGGATAAAGCTTCCCGGCAAGTTCTGCTGGATACATTCTGCCGTCAATATTAGGAATTTGAGTCGCTGTAAATGCTACTACATTATAATCCTGATTATCTCTGAAATAGACGTTGAAATTATGGAAATCACGGCCAGCGGCTCCCATAATAAGGACATTTTTACGAGCCATAAATAATTAACCTCCGTTTGTGTTTTACTGCGGTCGGATAATTCATAATTATAAATAAATTATTTATTGTCCGATCTTTATTTTACTATTCTACTGTTACACTCTTTGCTAAATTCCTGGGCTGATCTACATTCAAGCCCTTTTTAACAGCTATATGATATGCCAGTAACTGAAGTGGAATTACTGTCAGTATTGGCATTAACATTCTTATTGTGTCAGGTATCTTTATTGTATAATCAACAAGTTTATCTATTTTCTTGTCGGATTCACTGGCAATAGCTATTATTCTTCCCTGTCTTGCCTTGACTTCCTGAATATTGCTAAGGATTTTTTCATACGTAGAATCCTTTGGAGCAATGAAAACAGCAGGCATATTCTTGTCAATTAAAGCTATTGGTCCGTGTTTCATTTCTGCTGCCGGATATCCTTCTGCATGGATATATGAGATCTCTTTTAACTTAAGCGCACCTTCCAGAGCAACCGGAAAGTTATATCCCCTTCCAAGATAAAGGAAGTTCTTAGCATCTTTGAACTCTTCAGCTATCTGCTCTATCTTTTCATTCAGCTGCAGTATCTGATTTATTTTATCCGGAATACTTTCAATTTCCTTTACTATGTTTTGCCCGTCAATCAGGCTAAGCCTCTTTTTTCTTGCAATCATTATTGTCAATAAAGAAAGAACCATTAGCTGTGCTGTAAAAGCCTTTGTTGAGGCTACTCCAATCTCCGGTCCTGCATGTATATAAATACCTGCGTGGCTTTCGCGTGCAATAGAACTCCCGACAACATTACAAATCCCAAGAGCTAAAGCTCCCTTTCTTTTAGATTCTTTCAGCGCAGCCAGTGTATCTGCTGTTTCACCGCTTTGAGAGATGAATATAATTGTATCATCAGGGTAAACAATTGGATTACGGTACCTGAATTCGGATGCATATTCTACTTCAGTTGGTATTTCAGCAAATTGCTCGAGCATATACTCGCCTACTAACCCCGCATGCCAGGATGTGCCGCAGGCTGAAATAATGATCCTTTTTGACTGAGTAATTCTATGAATAAAGCCTTCAAGACCACCAAGCTTTGAGGTCCCTTCACTTAAAAGCAAACGTCCCCTCATTGCATTGCAGATTGAATCGGGTTGTTCCATTATTTCTTTAAGCATGAAATGTGGATATCCGCCTTTGCTGATCTCATCCAGTTTCATGGTTATTTCCTGTACTTCCTTTTCAATCTCCTTATCTGTTACATCCTTGGCAATGAACCTGTCACAATAAACTTCTGCTACTTCACCGTCTTCCAGATATACTACCTGCTGTGTGTGAGCTACCAGTGCACTTACATCTGATGCAATATAGTTTTCATTATCTCCAATGCCAATTACCAGAGGAGAACCTTTTCTTGCAACAACAATTTTATCCGGTTCATCTTTAGAGATTACAGCAATGCCATAGGTCCCGTCAACCTGATTCAAAGCAGCCCTTACAGAATTGAATAGATTGTTCCCCTTCTTAAGAAAGCTGTCGATCAGCATTGTCAGCACTTCAGTATCAGTATCACTTCTGAAAACATAGCCGAATTGTTTTAATGTTTCTTTTAATGCTTCATAATTTTCAATAATACCATTATGTATTAGCATCAGAGAATTTTCAGTATTCAAATGGGGATGTGCATTTGCCTCATTTGGTATGCCATGCGTCGCCCACCTGGTATGACCAATACCTATGTTTGAATCTATACCAATAGATTCAAGTCTGTCCTGTAATACGGATACTTTTCCTACACTTTTTATAACTTTTAATGAGTCACCGGTTAGAACACCAACTCCAGCAGAGTCGTAACCGCGGTATTCCAGCCTTTTTAACCCACCAATAAGTATAGGAATACAATTTTTTGCGCCAATATAACCAACTATACCGCACATAATTCCCTCCTAAAGGAATGAGTATTTTAAAAGGCAAGATATTTGGAAGACTTAGAGGACTTATAAGTCGGGGCAGTGGCGAAGCAAAAGCGGATTGAGCTTTTGGTAATAAAAGGTATTTACTTGAGTAAAGTACATAGCTTTACTTTTGTTTTGTCCAAATTGTTTTTATTTGTGTTTACAATTTTAGAAAAATATTTGCAATTTGCAAGTGAATTTAACAAAGTATTATGATTTTCTTTTATTACGCTTATTCTGCTACTTTGTTCGTCATTTCGCTGGTCCCGGGGACATTTTCCCTTTTTGTTCTCACTCTCTATGCCATCCGTCTATCCTGCTGTCATTTTCTATCTATGCTTCTTTATCCGAGTAACCAGTTCTTTGACCAACTTAACCTGTCATTTTATACCCTTCTCTTTCTCAAAATCAAATTATGAATATGCAGTAAATCTATATTACTTTATTAATAAAGCTAAAGAATCTATTTACAAATGAATAGCGTCACAATATTTGTCCTTAATATTACTAAAGAGCAGTTAATAAAAACAGCCCATTCTTTTTCATAAATACTATAAGTAATTAACAAAAATCCCTTTAACAATATAATTTCATTTATATCATTAAAGGGATTTGCTTTTACCTTCAATATGTCCAGTAAAACATTTTTACAAATTTTATTTACCAACAAAGTTATTTACCAATGAAGTTATTTACCTGCGCTTTTGTAAGTCTTCATTATATAATCAGCTATAGCCTCCACTTCTTTTGGTTTTAACCCCTGGTTTGGCATTGGAGGGAATGCCGGATTTTTCTTAACCGGATTGGAAATAAAAGCTATTAACTGGTCCATATGCCCTTCATATTTCGGCAGCACATCTTTATATGCCGGAC
This sequence comes from Bacillota bacterium, assembly GCA_050262615.1. Taxonomy (GTDB): domain Bacteria; phylum Bacteroidota; class Ignavibacteria; order Ignavibacteriales; family SURF-24; genus JAUZPB01. The sequence continues at coordinate 1,488 of JBLNEL010000083.1, read as the reverse complement.
CAACAAGTTTAGTATCAAACCTGTGACATGCAGAACATCTTCCATCAAAGATATCCTTACCGCTGATCGCTGGACCTTTACCAGCCTTTTCTTTGGCCTGCGCAACGATCAGATCATAATTTGCAGCCAGAGTTAATTCTTGTTTTTTTGTGGAATAGCTAAAAGCTGTCTGATCACTGATCACAGAAATTGCAAAGAACAAAATTAACAGATAAAAGATGTATGCACTATAAGTAGTTGACCATCTTTTTGCCTGTATATAATACAAATGAATTACTGCAAATAAAAGAAGCAGAGAAACTGTTGTAAGGACAAAGAGCTCAACTGATACAGCATTTCCTGGAGTCATCAGCAGGCTTAGTAAAACAAATACCGGCAATGCGGCTACTGAAATAATCCCTGCAATTGAGCTGATCTTTTTTATAAAACCTAGATATACATTTTCATCATCACCTGAACTTCTGAACCTGAAATAATAAAACATTGCAGCCCCACTGCTGATTGCTGTCGAAGCCAGCAGAAACATCACATATTTAATAATCGACTTAAGGGAAAAGATAATACTGAACACTGAAATATTCCCTGACCATTTTTCGATATCATATGACATCTGAATACAGCTGATATAAATATATGACGATACAAGAAGAAGTAATGCTCCCCAAATCCCGGATTTCCTGTTTGATCTCAGATTTGCTTCTGAAAATCTCATAACCTCATCTGATTCGGCAGTGTGAACAATAGCTGCATTAGCCTCCTGGGATACAACACCGCGGCCTGGATGTTTAATGATTCTATCAAGATTAAAGGTATATCTGTAATGCAGTATAAGATAAACTGAGGCTGCCAGTATTATTAAAGCAGCTAACAGGTATCCTTCAATATATACCTTTGAAGCATGCAGAAGCTGAGAGTAGGTCAATATTATTGTAACTGCCGGGACTACTCCTAGTACTACAACAACACTTCTATTTACAGCAATTATATCAATTATTTCCTTTGAAAACCTGAGATAGTATTCATTTCCTTTCTTCCTTCCGGCAAGATTATAAAAGACTGATAAACACGAACTTACCAGCAGAATCCCTATAAAGGGCAGAAAGATAATAAGAGCAAGTGTGAGAATGTACTTTAACAGTATCAGGTTTTCAAGTGATTGCGGAATAACCAGCTTGTCTAAAAAATTCATTCTAAGTTTCCCCGTTTTTCAATGTTTTTTAGTTCTAAAGGTCAATGATCTTGTCTAAAATAAGGAGGAGAACAACCAGCAGGACATATGTATTTATATTCCTGAATGCAAACCTGAAGGTTTTCCTTTCATAGTTCTGGGAAAGAAGCGATCTGGATTTCCAAAGCAGCCAAATACCTGACCCCAGCAAAAGAACATTTGTAATAAAACTAATGTTGATCCCCGATAAAGGTATCAGAGAAGAACTTACTGAAAGAGCTGCGATCCATATAAATGTCACTCTTGATAGCTGCCCCTCT
>JBLNEL010000082.1:0-4316 GCA_050262615.1 Bacillota bacterium | reverse complement strand
GAAGTCCAAGAAAGTTTTCTAATCTCTTTAGCCACGCTTCAGAAATGTTACCACTCTTTGTCAATAGCCGGTTTACGCCTAATCCTGTAGGGATTAAAATCCAAATATCTACATTTAAATTGGCAAAAGCTGTTAATGAAGTCCAGTTGAGCTGCATTCCGCAAGGATCAATATATGCTAATACCCTATAGTTGTTCCCGGCGGTGGATTGGAGAAATTTCGCCAGATCTAAAATCTTCTTGTTGCAGTCTTCTATAGCAATGTCAATCTTTTTCTTAGGTAGAATGTCTTTGGTGTGCTGCTTTAATATTCTTGCTTTTTCTTCATCCAATTCAACAAAATAATAACAGTCAAATGGACGGGGATCATCAATTTCAATAATTCTTCTTGCTGCACCAATTATAGTCATGTTATCAAGGCCGGTATCACGAACTATGAAGCCGGATCCTGCAAAGCCATCAAAGTATAGAAGTTTCCAATAGGACCGGTCCTTCATTATAGTCAGATAAGCTTTTGCATACTTAACAAGTATTTCAATTTTGTTTTCTGTCCAATTGCCACCGAAAGAATTCATAACACCCTCAGATAGTTAATTTATGTTGTGTTAGCTCTATTGTCGGGACTAAGAACACAGAACATCGGCAGCAAAAAGCTGCATGCCGCACTAAAATTAAGCAATATTTCAAATACAGACGAAAATTAAAGCTTTGGACTATTAACTTCAAGCAATGTGCATAGAAAGTTGAAATGCACAAAACTGGTGATCTGGGCCATAATAGTATCCTTTTCTGGTATAAGAAATGAAACAATACCGGAGAATAACTTTGAACAACTGCAAAATACTTCTGATAGACAGCCCGCCCGAGATAATCCTGATGGAAGAAGTCCTTAACTACCTCTCGGGCGTAAACTTCGGCTCCATTCGTTATGCTACGCAGCTTATCGGGATCATTAAGAATAATTATCCTGAAACTGATCTGTTCGATCCGGCCCAGAATATTCTTAAGCCCATCAAGAGCGGTGATAAATGGCGGTATCCTATTTCCGACAGGGTCAATGTATATTCACTCCTGCTTAATGAGCTTAGAAAGAATGCGGAAGTTCCTGTTAGCCTTGGCGCTGAAAACCCCGAGGTCTGGCAGATGCTGAAGCTAAGTACCGATAGCCTGAAGGACTTCTACTTCAGGCTTAGGTGAGATACTATTTGTAGAACCTGAAATAAAGTAGTGAAAATAAAACCTGATGCAAAATGTAATCAGGTTAAAAATTTCAGGTATAAGAATCCTATGCGGGGATTCTTAGGTCAAGCTGTATATACTACGGCTTGTATCAACCATATTGATAGAAAGATGCAGAAAATAAATTTCAAGAACATCCCTGCCACAGTTAAAAAAAACATCACCCAACAGATAGATTCTTTAGAACGAGGAGATGTACCGGATGAGATAAAGCCAAAGGAAACTTTTCGTGATACCATTGAAGATAATCTTCAGTATCTGAAAGAAGCATATCAGGATAAAGTATTATTTGAAATAGAAAATGTCGCAAACATCTTAGGACAAAGCTATGAATCCGTATGCAAAAGAATAAGAAAAGGCTTAATTGAGTCAAAGTCTATCGGACGAAGAAGAATGATACACCGGGGTGAGCTTGCAAGAATAATGACGGAGGGATTTTAATGGCAATAAGAAGGAATAAAAACGGAACCTATACGGCTGATGTATACGATTACAAAGGTGAAAGACTCAGAGAGACATTCATTAAAAAAGCTGAAGCGGAAGCATTTGTAAGTAAACATGAGACAGTAAAAAGGAACATGAGGCTTGTAAATGCAAAGCTTAAGAAGTTTCGTCCTATGATGGACAAAGCTTTAGATGAGTTTTCAAATACAAAAAACAATTTAAGTCCAAAATCAGTTCAGAAGTACCAGTTTCACATTAAGCAGATAAGATACTTCTGTGATGCAATGAAGATAATTTATGTTGATGACTTTACACCGGACCATGCAACCAGGCTCTATGAAGAACTCATTGCAGAGAAGCCTGATCCTAAGGGCAATAGGGACAAAATGATGAAAGCACAGCCAAAGACGGTAAATGCGTTCCTGGCAACTCTTAAGGCATTCTTCCGTGATGAGGTTATTAAGGGGCATATTGACAGGAGCCCGGTCCTTCACCTTAAGAACCTGAAGCTCATGAAGAAAAGACCTGATTACTACTCGGAGCAGGAGCTTTCAAAGCTCTTTTCTCAGCAGATGCATCCCAACCTTCGGGCTGCATTCATGGGGCTTCTTCACACAGGAATGCGCATTGGCGAGATGGAAAGCCTTACATGGAACGATGTAGATTTCAAGCGCAAGTTGATTCATATCAGAAGTAAAGAGGGATTCCAGACTAAGACGTACTATTCCAATAGGTCAATTCCAATGACGGAGACTCTTTATAATCTGCTTACAGAGATGAATAAGGAAAGGCAGAATGATACATATCCATTTGTAAGCATTGAAGGTCATCAGCTTAGGGAAAGAAAGCTTCTATCACAGTGCAAAGAAATAGCTGAGAAGGCGGGAATTAAGAAGGCTTACCTTCACAAGTTCCGGCACACATTTGCTACTCATCTTGTACAGAAAGGAGTAAGGCTGGAGCAGATACAAAAGCTTCTGGGGCATTCATCCATCCAGGAAACACTTGTTTATGCCCATGTCAAACCCGAGGGACTTCATCCGGAGGTTTCCGTTTTAGACGGCCTGGACATCTTTGATGATAAAGATAATCAGAAGTAGTTTTAACGGCCGCTCATATAATCTATGAGCGGCTTTTTTTATTAACATCGTGGAAGGAAAATGAAATTAAAAGAACTGAATGAACTGATTAGAAATGAAAATAAATGCGAGGAGTATCTTCGTAGTACCGGTATCCTGAAAACATTTACAAACTGTATCAGTTGCGGGTCAACAAGTTTGGGTATGATCCGTAGTGACCGGTACAGGTGTTACAGCTGCAAGAAAGAGTGGAGCAGAAGAAAAGGCAGTATACTAACCGTTACAAGATTTAATTACTCGGAATTTCTGATTTGTCTGAAGTACTTTGAAGTTGAGTTTACGGCTGAAATGACTTCAAGCGAATTTGGCCTGAACTATAAAACAGTTAGAATGCTCTATAACCTTTTTAGAATGAAGATGGGTAGTATTGATGAAGGAACACTGGAAAAGTTTTCAAAAAGCGTAAAAGGTGATACTAAAACAATAGGGCTGAACTATAAAAATGGGCAGGTTAGTTTTGAACTTGAGCCAAAGCCAACAGACGATGCTACGGTTAAATCTGTACGGCACCGGGTTCAGAATAGCGCAGCCTATTATGAGGTTACTCTTGAGAAGCTTAAAACTGATATAATGGAAGGGAAGGGTGCTAACTACATTAGTCCGATAGAAAGATTCTGGAGGTTTGCAGCTGAGAAACTTTTCAAATACCGGGGCACAGAGCAAGCCTATTTTATACTCTATTTGAAAGAACTTGAGTTCAGATTTAACCATAGAGGTGAGGATCTGCTTGATGCAATTATTGCGAAACTAGCCTGAATTTCGAGTGGTTACTTAAGGCCTATGTGTGGTAAAATATCCTAGGTACTATTAAATCATCTGACCAAAATCTGACTAAAATCTGACCAGGTCATATTTTTCCTGGTGTCTGGAGTGTCTTAAGAGAGGAAAACTGTTGAAAAGTTCAACAAAAAAGCCCAAAATCAGACGATTTCGGGCTTTCTTTTTAGGTGCGGAGAGACAGGGATTCGAACCCCGGAAGGACTTGCATCCTTAACGGTTTTCAAGACCGCCGCATTCAACCACTCTGCCATCTCTCCAGAGAATATTTTGAGCTCCAAATATATGAAATCTTTCCCTTTTTCCAAAAGAAATTAATATCGTCCCTTATTTTTTCTACCACTTCTTAAATATAAAAAATACCGCCAAAGCTATCAAGCCGAACCCTACGGCGTAATTCCACCTGAAATCTTCCTTTAAATATAATACGGAAAATATACTGAATACCACAAGCGTTATTACTTCCTGTATAGTCTTTAACTGCGCCGCGTTGAACTGCCCGTAACCTATCCTGTTCGCCGGCACCTGAAAAATATACTCCAGCAGGGCAATGCCCCAGCTTGCGGCAATTACTATAATTAAAGGCTTGTCGCGGAACCTTAAATGCCCGTACCATGCAAACGTCATGAATACATTTGAAATCGCAAGTAATATTATCGTCCTCATTTCATCCCGGTCTTTCTGAAATTTAATTACATAAATTAAATTTTTCTTGGTT
>JBLNEL010000081.1:0-34117 GCA_050262615.1 Bacillota bacterium | reverse complement strand
AAATCAGAAGTAATAGTACACAGAAATCCAAATTATGAAAATATTACTTCGAAACAATGGAATGATAATAATCCGCATTCACAAAAATAAAAGCTAAAGCAAAATTATCGTTCAGTTCCTTTTATCTCTCTTTTGTCTGTTTTTTAACTGCAGATACTTTTATAAAACGACAATAAAACACTATCCCTTTATTTTTATTGTGAATTATAAGTAGAAAAAGATTGTTAAGAAATATTAGAAAAGTGAAGTCAATGGAGTATTATGCCCGAAAATAATGTTGAATCCGGAAAAAGCAAATTTAATGAAAAAAGTAAATTTAACGGAAATAATAAAGTTACTGGAAATAGTGAATTTGTAAGTGAAATCCCTGGTGCTAAAGAGCCGATAATAAGGCTTAAAGACCTTGTAAAAATTTATGAGGAAGAGAACCAGACCACACATACAGTCCTAAACAAAGTAAATTCCGAAATAAAAAAAGGGGAGATAATTATTCTCCTTGGCAGAAGCGGCTCGGGAAAATCAACACTGTTGAACCTGCTTAGCGGAATCGACCTGCCTACTTCAGGTGAGATAATAATTAACGGCATTAACCTTACCAGACTTTCTGAACAGGAAAGAACATTATTCAGACGCAACAATATTGGGTTTATTTTTCAGTTCTTTAATCTTATTCCAACTCTTACGGTTGAAGAAAACCTGCTTCTCCCCCTGGAATTAAAGGGAAAATTGGAAAAAGAGCAGTACACCCTTGCCTCTGATATACTAGATGAAGTTGGACTTAAGGACAGACTTAAAAGCTATCCTGATCAGCTCTCAGGGGGAGAACAGCAGAGAGTTGCTGTTGCAAGGGCCGTAATACATGACCCATCATTAATTCTGGCTGATGAACCAACGGGGAATCTTGATTATGAGACTGGCCTGATGATAATAAACCTGCTTGACCGGCTGATAAGAAAGAAAGAGAAGACCATGATTATGGCAACCCACAGTAAAGAAGTCATTGGTATGGCTGACCGTATATTAACAGTAAGGGATGGAAAGTTAATTGAAATCTCAGCTGAAAAGGTTGTTTAAGTAAATATCAGATAAGTAAAATATCAATTAAGTAAAATATCAGTTAAGAAAAGTATCAGTTAAGTAAACTATCAGTTAAGTAAAAGCTTGTAAGCTTAAGCTGACTATACTGAATCAAACAGACTTTCTCATGAAGACTATATTAAAACGTTCAGCCTTTCATTATATCAGGAAGCACCCTCTGCAGATAGCTCTCTCGCTTCTGGGTATCGCGCTCGGGGTTGCTGTCGTTGTAGCAATCGATCTTGCTAACTCAAGCTCATCAAGAGCATTTGAAATTTCAATGGAAAGCATTGCCGGTAAAGCAACACACCATATTACAGGAAGTGCAGATGTAATGCCTGAAAGCTTATATACATTCCTTAAAATAAATAAAAAAGCAGATCCGGTTGCTCCGGTTATAGAAAGTGATGTAAAAACAGTACGTCATCCTCAGAGGATCTTTACATTAATAGGTATTGACCCATTTGCAGAAAAACCATTCCGTTCTTACCTCTCAGATATCGATAGCAGGATCAATACCGGTGTCGCTGCATTTTTGACAAATAATTCTGCCGTAATGATCTCCTCGGTTACAGCCCGGGAAATGGGACTTAAGGAAAACGACACCTTAACTATCTGGTTTGCCGGTAAGTATAAGAAAATTAAAATCCTTGGACTTGTCAGTCCACAGGATGAACATAGCCGCCAGGTACTTTCAAACCTGATGATCTGTGATATCTCTACGGCTCAGGAGATACTTAACCTCCCTGGCAAATTAAGCCGGATTGATCTGATTATTCCTGAAAACAATCAGGGACAGAAAAAGCTTTCTTCAATTGCCAGAAGCCTGCCTGATGGCTTAAGTATTAACCGCTCTGAAACAAGAACACAAATAGCTGCAGATATGGTTAAGGCATTCGATATTAATCTGACTGCATTAAGCCTGCTTGCTCTTATTGTGGGTATGTTCCTTACCTATAACACTATGACGTTTTCTGTTGTAAGAAGGCGGAAGTATATTGGACTATTGCGGTCAATTGGAGTAACACGAAATGAGATCTTTAGGATCTTTCTTTTTGAAGCTTTAATACTTGCAGTTGCAGGAACAATTTTAGGACTGCTCGCAGGTGTCTTACTTGCAAAAGCAATACTTCAGATAGTTACACGCACAATAAACGATCTTTATTTTTCAGTTTCAGTCCGGGAACTCAATATCTCATTGTTAAGCATCTTAAAAGGTTTGTTTATTGGTATCGGCGCAACTTTAATTGCTGCACTTAAACCTTCCTATGAGGCATCATCAGTCCCGGCTGGAATAGCCTTAAGCAGATCTGAACAGGAAATAAAACTAAGAAGAAAAATTCCCAGACTTTCTTTTATGGGATTAGTTTCACTGATTACTGGTGTAGTAATTCTTTTGCTCCCTGGTAAAAGCATTATCTTAAGTTATGCAGGAATTATGCCTGTCATTATGGGCTTCAGCCTGCTTACACCTTTAATGATCGTAATCTTAATGAAAGTAATAAAATACCTGGCCTCAAAAATTTTCGGCATTACTGGCAAGATTGCATCAATGAGCATCGTGACTCAGATTAGCCGTACAGCTATAGCAGTCGCTGCTCTTAGTATCGCTGTTTCTGCAACAGTTGGAATAGGAACAATGATTAACAGCTTCAGACAGACAGTTGTAAAATGGCTTGAGGGTAATCTTAAGGCAGATGTGTTTATTTCTTCTCCTGGCTTGGTTTTAAGACAAACCGATAGCCCGCTTGATTCAGCTCTGGTTGCACGCATCCTGAGGCTTCCTGAAGTTAAGGATTTTAATTTCTATAAGGATGTAACCAGAAACAGCGGCAACGGTCAGCCTGCAGTTATTGCACTTAAAATAGGTGAAAGAAGCTACAAGGATTTTAAGTTAAAACAGGGAGACCCTAAAAAGGTATGGCCTGAATTTCAAAACAGTAATTCAGCTATTGTTACTGAACCATATGCTTATAAGCACAATACAAACATTGGGGATATGATCAGCATTGCTACTGATAAGGGTCTGAAGAATTTCAGGGTTACAGGGATCTACTATGACTATTCATCTGACCTGGGATACGTCGTAATTTCTTATAATATGTATAAACGTTACTGGAATGATAACTCTGTCTCAGGACTTTCGCTTTTCTTAAAAGACAGGGTAAATAAAGATAGCCTTATTACTGCAATTCAGACTATGGCGCCTTCGGGACAGCAGATCCTTGTGCGTTCAAATACTAAGCTTATGAATGCATCAATTGAAGTCTTCGACAGAACATTTCTTATTACTAATGTCCTTCAGATACTGGCAATTATTGTCGCTTTTATTGGAGTGCTTAGCGCACTAATGGCTCTGCAGTTCGAAAGAAGCCGTGAGTTTGCAATTCTGAGAGCCAATGGATTAACTCCCAGACAGCTCTGGAAATTGCTTATTCTGCAGACTGGACTGATGGGAGTTATTTCAGGCATTCTTGCCCTGCCGCTGGGAAATATACTGGCCTGGATTTTAATATATGTAATAAATAAAAGATCTTTCGGCTGGACACTGCAGTATATGGTAATGCCTGAAATATTAATTGAAGCTTTGCTGGTCGCTCTTTTTGCTGCACTTATTGCAGGCGTTTACCCGGCATATAAGATGTCGAAGACTTCACCAGCCCTGGCCTTGAGGGATGAATAAAAATGAAAAATTAAATGAATAAAAAAGATGCTGTGCGCATGAAACTAAATAATCAAAGAGATCGATGAAAAAGTATGTTATCTGGTCATTGATAATAATTGTCTTTGCAGGACTTGGAGTGTATCTTCTGAGCAATGGAAAAGAAGCCCCAAATGTAAAGGCTCAAATATCTGTATCAAAAGCTCTTTCGGGAGATAATAATTCAGGATTTGAACGTGCAGTAAGTCCCAGGAACTTTAGCTTCCCTTCAGATCATGGAGCGCATAATTCTTTCAGATCCGAGTGGTGGTATTTTACGGGAAACCTGGAAACAAAGCAGGGGAGACATTTCGGATATCAGTTTACAATTTTCAGGACTGCTGTTACTGCTGATTCAATCCGTTCTCTCTCAGGCTGGAGAACTAACCAGATATATATGGGCCACTTTACATTAACAGATGTTCAGAATAATCAGTTCTATGCATTCGAACGCTTCAGCCGTGGAGCTGAAGGACTTGCAGGTGCAGATGCCAGCCCTTTTAAAGTCTGGCTTTTAGACTGGCAGGTTAAGGCAAAAGGAGAAAACATTCGCTATGATCTGCCTCAGTTAAATCTAACAGCTTCAGATCAGAATATTGCAATTTATATTACACTTGAGAGTCTTAAACCAATTGTGTTTCAGGGCAATAAAGGACTAAGTCAAAAGGGTCCTGAAGAAGGAAATGCATCATATTATTACTCGGCTCCCAGACTAATGACAAAGGGAAAAATTCAGCTTGGAGGTGAACAATTTGATGTTACAGGTCTTTCATGGATGGACAGGGAATGGAGCACAAGTGCGCTTAGTAAAGATCAGGCTGGATGGGATTGGTTCTCACTGCAGTTAAATGATGGCCGTGAAGTTATGTATTATCAGATGAGAGAAAAAGACGGCCGCCCGGATCAGTTCAGTAATGGTGTCGTAATAGATAAAGACGGAAACACAAAACCGCTTAAACCGGAACAGGTTGAGCTTAGCGTTCTCCAAAGCTGGCAGAGTCCCTTGGGAGGAATATATCCTTCAGGCTGGAGACTTAAAATACCTGAAGAAAAAATGGACCTTGAGATTACCCCGTATATAAAAGATCAGGAACTGAACGTGTCACTTCATTACTGGGAGGGTGCAGTTAAGATCAGCGGAACCTCAGCCGGTAAAAATCTTCAGGGATCCGGTTATGTAGAACTTACCGGCTATGAAAAGGAACTTTAGTCAGTTTAATAAAATGTGTGTGCTTATATATCTTTTCCTAAAAGCAAATTGCACATTCAATTTTTTAAAAAGTCATCTGTGGCTGAACTTTCCGGCAGGGATTTGGGTTTTTTAGTCTCAGCTTTGGGATTAGTCCCCATTCTAAATGGGTAAAGTGAACATCTTGTTATAACGCATTCCTTCACATCTTTTGGTGAACCGCCTGAACAGCTTAGGCAAAAGAGTTTTATTGACTGAAGAGCAGTAGGTAAGTTAGCTTTTTTCTTTGCTTTTTTTGTTTTTGCAGGACTAAATAAAGCTTTTTCTCTTGCCGCTTTTTTATTCTTTTCAGTTAAACCAGTCCTGTCAGCTAACGCAGTCTTTTCAGGTAAGGCCGTCTTCTGAGTTAAAGTTGTTTTCTGAGTCAAAGCCGTCTTCTGAGTTAAAGTTGTCTTTTTACGCAAAGCATTATTTTCAGATAAAGCATTATTTTCAGTTAAAACAGTTTTTTTTGCTAAGACAGGCTTTTTTATAGATTTATTTTCACTTGCCTTTAGTCCTGAAGGTTTTTTAACTTTCTTTTTTTTAACTGCTGCCTCTTTAATTACCTCTTTTTTATTTAATTTATTTATTTTCCCTGAAGGCACAGCAGGTCTTTTATTTGCAGCTCCAGATTTTTTATTCGCAGCTTTCGACTTCTCTTCTTCCGGCTTTACCGCCTTTAATATTGCCTCCTTTGACTTTCTGCTCTTTGACTTTCCATCCTTTGATTTCCCATCCTTTGACTTTGCTTTATTTGACTCATCAGTCTTTGAGGTCAAATCTTTCGGCTTTATATAACCGGGTTTTATCTCAGCTGCAATCAGATTGTCTTTGTTCTGTTTCCCTTTAGTTGCTTTTGACTTCTCTTTAAGAGTCTTACCCTTTTTTTTAGCTAAAGAATGATCAATGTTTATTTTTTTCACGAAAACCTCAGATCTTTTGCGATAAATATAGTGAACAAATGAACACTATACAATACAAAAGAACAGCAATTTGTATAAATAAGTATGGCTGAGAAATAAGGGAAAATACAAAGGGTAAGTTGATATAAATAGGATCTGTCAGAACGGAGAATTGAAAAACGCAGACAGCTTTAAAAATCTGAGTCCCGATTCATCATCGGGACTCTATATTCTTACTGCAAATAAAAATACTTATATCGAAACATAAATAACCTATTTGCAATAAGAAAACTTTTTATCTGTCAAACTCTATGATTAAGATAAAGATAGTTTCCCCGTTCAGCAATGCATAAAAAAATGCATGGTATATTTAATCCCAGTATTATCTGAGTAATAGAAAGATCTATACCAATATTTTGGAACCAGCACAGGTTGTTCTTGGCTTTATATTTTCGTAATTTTAGGTCCGAAATTACAATACATTTGTTTGTGTAAAGTTTTGGAAAAGATGTAATGGATTTAAGTATCAATGATGTCTCGACTCTTCTTATGACAGATAAAAAAGAAGTCGAGAGACTGGTAAAAAAGAAAATTATTCCTTCTGAAAGCATTCAGAACAAGATCCGCTTCAATAAGCAGGCAGTAATTGAATGGGCTTTGCTTAATAACAAACCAATTAATCTCTCGGATACTGCGAGCTTAAAAGAACTTCAGTTTGAGACAATTTCTCCGCTTCTCGGCGAGGACGCCTTTTTCTTTGATTGCAGGTTTAAGAAAGACAGCTATATCAAAGAAATGGTCAGCATGCTTAAGTTGAAAGATGAAATAGATAGAAAGATCATCGTTGAATTGCTCGAAAGCCGTGAGAAACTGATGAGCACTGCTATCGGCAACGGTATTGCCCTGCCGCATCCCCGGATACCAATTATTCTTGGTCCTGATAAACCTCTGATTAACTTTTTCTTTCTTGGTGAAAGTCTCGATCTGAATTCGGTCGATGGTGAGCCGGTGCATACAATGATCCTTATCGTCTCGCAGACAGTAAAACAGCATTTATACATATTAGCCCATCTGAGCTTTTTGTTATCTAAATCAGAATTCCGCAGTGCACTTAAAAGCAGAAAACCAGTAGGTGAGATTATATCACTCATTGAAAGCCTGGATAAGCAAAGAAAACTAAAACCGGCTTGAGAGTGAATATTACTGTTTTTTTTTCTGAGTTCCCTCACTTTTTCTTTTTGTGTGTGTAAAGTTAATTTTTTGGAAATAAAATGAGTGTTAATCTATTCTTTTATGGAATACTGATTCAGGTGCTAAGTTCAGTTGTTCCGCTTGCAGTCCGTAACGAAAATAAATATTCTGCTATAAGCCACTTTGGCGCACTGACAGGAAGTATGCTCTCAATGTTAGGAAGCGCCGGGATGCTCTTCTTTCAGGCACCATCAGTTATTCAGTTTGCAGGCAGCCCTTTCTGGGGAGAGTTAAGTTTTCGCTTTGACAGCTTGTCACTGTTTTTTATGCTTGTCATTCAGCTCTTAAGTATCCCTGTAATTCTCTACAGCTTTAAATACCAGAAGCCATATATAGCTGAAGGCAGAAAGATCAAACTGTTTGTATTTTCTTTTCTTCTGCTTAATGTCTCTCTGCAGATGCTTACAGCAGCAAACAATGCAGTATTGTTTCTGATATTCTGGGAACTGATGGCACTGCTTTCATATATCAATATGACACTTGAGAGTGAAAAAGCTGAGGTGCAGAAAGGAAGTTTTATTTATTTTGTAGCTACTCACGTAGCAACTTTTTTCCTTTATGTGTTCTTTCTGATACTGCACCAGAAAAGCGGCGGATCCTGGAATTTTTCAGACTTTCATATTATCAATGATAATCCAGTACAGTATTATTTTTTGTTTGCTCTTGGATTTATCGGCTTTGGGATCAAGGCTGGCTTTATGCCGTTTCATTTCTGGCTGCCGAAGGCTCATCCTATTGCCCCAACTTACCTGAGCGCTTTCCTTTCAGGTGTAATAATAAAGCTTGGAATATATGGACTTTTCAGGGTCTTTGAATTCTTAAGACCAACCGACCCAAACCTTGGCTGGATAGTACTGATAATAAGTCTTATCAGTGCTGTCTTTGGAGTGTGGTATGCACTGGCTCAGCATGATATTAAAACTCTTCTTGCATATCACTCAATTGAGAATATCGGCATTATTGGAATTGGACTAGGCATTGGACTCTTAGGTATGGCTTATTCGAACCAGTCGATAGTTGTTCTGGGATTTGCCGGAGCACTTTTCCATACCTTAAACCATGCAATCTTTAAGAGCCAGTTATTTATTGGCTCAGGCATAATTTATCAGAACCTGCATACAAGGAATATTGAAAAGATGGGAGGCATAATACACGTTGCTCCCTGGCTGAGCATTTTCTTTCTGATCGGATCGGTTGCAATTTCGGGTATTCCTCCTTTAAATGGGTTTATTTCAGAATTTATTATATACAACAGCTTCTTTAAGACAGCAGGGAACCTGGGTAATTATTTCCCGATCTTTATGCTCTTAATGACAGTCGGACTTGCCCTTGTAGGCGGCCTTGCTGTTGCTTGTTTTACAAAGGTTAATTCTATAATGTTCTTAGGTGCACCAAGAAGCGAAATTAAAAAATTCAAAGTGTCATTCCTGGAATATTTTTCAATCGGTATGCTTGCCCTTTTGTGTGTAGCTATTGGATTATTCCCGCAGCCGGTAATAAATATCATTACTTCTGTACTTCAGGGAATGCCGGTTGTAAATTCCTATAGCACTTCAAGTTCTTATGGGCATGCAGATCTTTATGTAAACAGCTATTCAACTATTATAAATGCAATACCAGGTCTTCTTCCTTTTACAATGATCTTCGTATCACTTCTGGTCTTTGCAGTGATATTTTATTTTATTAAAAGGTCATTTATTGTAAAAAGCCGAGTATCAAAACCTTGGGGATGCGGATACCAGCACCTTACGCCGCGAATGCAGTATACAGCTTCATCATATGCTGATGAGCTCAATTTAATACCATCAAATATTCTGATGATAAAAAAAGAAATGGCTGTCCCGGAAAATGAAATATTCCCCAAAACCGGGCACTTTCATTCACACTCTTCAGACTACACTGAAGAAAAAGTTGTAATGCCTGTTTATAACAAAATAAAACAGATCATAACGAAGATCGTTTTCTTAAGTAAGAACGATATCAGACTATATATTGCTTATATATTAGTTGCTTTAGTTATTTATCTGGCCTTAGCATTTTTATGGAAATATTAAATTTATCAAGATGGAAAAGTTACTAAGTGTTTTAATTTATCTGCTTTTTATTATTTCAGCTCCGTTATTTATTGGAATAGTAAACAAGCTTAAATCAAGACTTACCGGACGCATAGGTCCTTCGGTATTTCAGTCCTATTATGATCTCCGGCGTTTGCTCAGAAAAGAAACCATTTATGCCGATAGTGCATCTTTAATAAGCCGTATTGCTCCGGTTATCAGCTTCTGCAGTATTCTCTTTGCCGGAATGATACTGCCGATCGGTTTCTACAAACCACTGATAAGCTTTAATGGTGATATAATTTTATTTGCCTATCTGCTTGGACTCTCGCGATTCTTTCAAATTCTCGGAGCGATGGATATCGGCAGCTCTTTTGAAGGAATGGGGGCAGCGCGTGAGGCAACCTTTGCAGTTTTTGCCGAACCGATTTACTTCTTTACTTTAGGCAGCCTGGCCTTTATTTTCGGATTTACATCAATGTATGATATTTTTCATTCGATATCATTAAACGACCCCTCATTTCTTGTCTTTATTATTGTGGCAAGCATATCTGTCTTCTTTTTAATGATAACTGAAACTTCGCGTATGCCTGTGGATGATCCGAATACACACCTTGAGCTTACTATGATTCATGAAGTAATGATACTTGATAACTCAGGCATGGAATTATTCTTATATCAGTATTCATCGTATCTGAAAATACTTATATATGCAACGCTGGCTTCAAATTTCTTTAATCCATTCAGTATCCAGAATCATTTAATTGGTTTTTTACTTTACATTGTAATAATGTTTATACTGATCATGAACCTTGTATGGATTGAAACAATGCTCGGACGTTTCAGACTTAAGAGTATTCCGCAGTACCTGCTTTTTGCTGCATCGATCGGAATACTTAATCTATTGATCTATTCTTTCTTTAAATAATTAGTTTTATAAATGGAAAATGTATTAAATATTTTATTCTGCCTAAGTCTTCTTTACCTTGTCACTACCACAAGGGTTATGGCATACCTTAATGTCTTTATTGCACAGGGAATCCTGCTGTTTTTTATTGTTGCATTTCCTCTGGTAAGTAAGCCATCGGCTTTTACTTTTATACTGCCGGTAACTATACTGGTTGTTAAGGCAATACTGATACCTTATTATATTAAAAAGAAGATCATCCTGGAGCTCGAAGTAAAAAGAAGTATTGAATCAAACATACAGCAGTTCAATTTTCTTCTTCTTTCAGTCTTTACTATAATAACAGTATTTATTTCCAGCAATATGCTTTCAAAGTATACTCCAATGAATTCAATATCCTTTGCCGCTGCTTTTTCAACTATAATTATTGGACTATACATTATAATCTTCCGGAAAAAACTCATTGTTCATGTTATTGGCTTTCTGGTTATGGAAAACGGAATCTTTCTGCTGGGAATATCAATTGCCTCCGAGATGCCGTTTTTGATAGAGCTTGCCGCCTTGCTTGATATTTTTGTCGTAGTATTCCTGATGGGAATTGCAATTAATAAGATCAGTTCTTCGTTATCTGTCGATGACATAACGGCTCTTGATGAATTAAAAGATTAAACAAAATAAAAAAATTATTATGTATATAATGTTAATGTTGCTAGGCCTGCCTTTACTCTGCGGCCTTATTCTTTTCAGCTTTGAAAACCTGAAACTAAAGTATGCTGTTTCAGCAGTTGTTGCTCTTACGCACCTGATAACTGTAGTACTGATATTTTTAGGTCTCTTAAAGCCTGATTTTAATGAGTGGTTTAGTTCTGATGCTCTTACAAAACTGTTTCTGCTTATTCTCTCAAACGTATATTTTTGGGTAATAATAAATTCTTACAAATATCATAAAAACTCACCTATATCCCGGACAGAGAACTCAAGGAAGATATTTTACTCTATGACCAATTTCTACTTGTTTGCAAATACACTGGCTCTTATTAGTAATCATCTGGGCATGTACTGGGTTGCACTCGAGTCCACAACACTTTGTGTCGCTCCGCTTATATATTATTACAGGGTTAAAGAATCTCTGGAAGCTATGTGGAAATACCTGTTCCTTGTTTCAGTTGGTATTGCTTTTGCGTTTATCGGCTTATTATTCCTTACGCTTTCACTTAAAGGTACAGCGGCATTTGACAAGGGCCTTTTGATCTCAAACCTGACAGGCAGTGCCTCTCAGTTAAACTTAATATGGCTTAAAGCAAGTTTTGTTTTTATGTTCGTCGGCCTTAGTACAAAAATAGGTATCGCGCCAATGCACCCCGGTGAAGTTGATGCCGTAAGTAATTCACCTAGTCCTGTAGCTGCACTTATGTCGGCTTCTTTAGGTGGAACAGCTCTTATGGGAGTCTTAAGAATGCTGCAGATAACTTCAAGGACAAATATCTATCAGTTTGCTCAGGTAATGCTCGTTATTGGCGGAGTTGCATCGCTGATCGTTACTTTAATATATATGTACAGAGTAAGTAATTATAAAAGAATGATTGCTTATTCATCGGTTGAGCACTTAGGAATTGTAATTCTGGGTATTGGAATAGGAGGCGTTGGTCTGATAGGTGCAATGCTTCACCTGATCTATAACTCGCTTACTAAGATGGCCTTATTTTTTATGGCAGGAAATATTCATAAGAAATATCGTTCAAGAGAGATCAATCAGGTATTTTCATTATTAAGAGACTACAGATGGACTGGAATACTGTTTCTTCTGGCTTTCCTTGCAGTAATTGCTATGCCGCCGTTTGGAATATTTTTCAGTGAACTGATGATCTTTCAGGCAATGGTAGCTTCAAATCAGTACTTGCTCTTAAGCTGTGTGATGCTTTTCCTCTTATTTATATTTATTGGTATGAGCAGGAATGTTTTTAAGATGCTCTACAAGACTTCTGATAAAGTGAAGCCTGAGGAAACCGGTGAGAGACTTGATATCTCACATATTTCTGCAGCTGTTCTGCTTTGTATGCTTGTATTAACAGGATTATTTATTCCGCAGGAACTCTATAGAACAATTACTGAGATTGCACGAAGCTTTAGCCGCTAAAACAGGCTTTGATAAAAATAAAAATGAAGATCTGATTTAAAGAAAATAAAATGAAGAATTTAACAACACATAACCTGAATACATTCAGGATTTCTGATATACCGGAATTAAATGAAATTGAATTCCAGTCTGAGTGCAGGGAAATATTAAATCAGGGAGCAAGGTTAATAGGACTCTTCCCGGTTGAAAGAAATTCTGCCGCAAGAAAAGTCGTTGCCGCCTTTGCCAGTGATGATACCTCTGAGATTAAAATTGTTTCGCGCCAGTTCGCTTTAGAAGGTGCATCATTTGAGAGTTTTGCAAATGATTATCCCCTTACGAATTACTTTGAGTGTGAACTGGCAGAAAATGAGAAGATTCTGCCTCTAAACCACCCCTGGTTAAGACCGGTAAGAAAACAGGACTATTTGTTCGATGGCACGCCTTACCATTTCTACAAAGTTGAAGGAGAGGAAGTTCACGAAGTAGCCGTTGGACCTGTACACGCTGGAGTAATTGAGCCGGGACATTTTCGTTTTCAATGCAATGGTGAAACCGTCTTTCACCTCGAGATATCATTGGGCTACCAGCACCGTGGAATTGAAAAACTTCTCTTGACAGATAATAATAGTAAGAGGCTTCACTTAGTTGAGTCGATTGCAGGTGATACTGTTATTGGACACACAATGGCTTATGTTCAGGCTGTTGAAGCCCTTTCAAAAACAGGAATATCATTAAGAGCAAGCATTATAAGAGCAATTGCTGAAGAGCTTGAAAGAATTGCAATGCATCTTACTGGACTAACAGGCATTGCAAATGATGTTGGCTTTGCTATTGGAGCTGCCTCATATGGAAGGTTAAGAACACTTGTTATTAATAGTTCAGCATTGCTGTGCGGTTCAAGGTTCGGCCGCGGATTATTACTCCCGGGCGGAGTAAGGTTTGACCTTAGTGATGAAGTGATAAAAAAAATAAAACAGAACCTTGAACAGGTAAGTAATGATATCAAACTGACAAATGACTTTATGTTCAGTTCAACTTCAGTGATGTCAAGACTCGATGATACAGGAAAAGTCCATTATAAATGGGCAAAAGATATTGGCATGGTTGGTCCCGCAGCCAGAGCTTCAGGTGTTAAGGCCGACACCCGCAGCAATTTCCCTTATGGGGCTTACAGATACCATGTGCTTCAGGCAGTATCATTAGAAAGCGGTGACGTATTTGCAAGAGCAATGATACGTTCACTCGAAATTGACAAGTCGCTAAGTTTTATTTTTGAAACTATGGACCAGCTGCCGGGAGGGAAAATACTTACTCCGGCAAATGGACTTGAAAGCGATATGGGTGTAATATCAATGACCGAAGGCTGGCGTGGTGAGATCGTCCATTGTTTGTTTACAGATAATGCCGGGAAAATTAAGGCATATAAAGTTAAAGACCCTTCGTTTAACAACTGGTACGGACTTGGACTCGCTGTCAGGAATGAAGGAATTTCAAACTTCCCGCTTTGTAACAAAAGTTTTGATTTGTCTTACGCAGGACACGACTTATAATTAAGCCTGCCTGCCGGCAGGCAGGAATTAAGAATTATGAATTAAGAATTAAGAATTAAAATTTAAAGAAAATATATATATGTATAAGGGACTAAAGATAAGGCTTGCACAGGGTGAGCCTGTAATAAAAGATGTTCATAAGGTTAAGCTCCCAGAGTTGTTCAGGGGAATGCCTGAATTAAGCCCTGATAAATGCCCTCAGGAATGTAATGAATGCCTGAAGGTTTGCCCGGCAGGTGCAATTAAATTAAATCCGCTTATGATCGATTTAGGTAAATGTACTTTTTGCCCCGAGTGTATTGAGGCCTGCCCTGAAGGTGCAATTAAATTTACAAATGAATATCATCTTGCTGCTTCGCAGCGGGAACAGCTGCTGTTTACAGGAAATACTCCTTTTATTAAACCTAAAGCTGCTTCTGATCAGATAAAAAAACACTTTGGACGTTCCTTAAAGCTCCGCCAGGTTTCAGCTGCAGGATGCAATGGCTGTGAGCTTGAACTAAATGCACTGGGCAACGTAAATTTTGATATGGGACGCTATGGGATTGAATTTGTCGCCTCACCCAGGCATGCAGACGGAATTGTCATAACAGGCCCTGTATCAAAGGCTATGTCGCTTGCACTATTTGATACACTTGAGGCCGTTCCTGAACCCAGAATAATAATAGCTTTTGGGGCTTGTGCTGTTTCAGGAGGAATTTTTAGTGACTCAGATGAACTTGACCGTTCATTTTTTGAGAAATTTAAAGTTGATCTTTTTGTCCCTGGATGCCCGCCTCATCCATTGACATTTATTTCAGGCTTGCTTGAGTGGTTAGGAAGAAAGTAACTTAAAAAAATATAGAGTAATTCCTTAAAAAGGAAAAAAAGGAGGCAATTGAAATGCAGGAACTTTGGAATCAAAGGTTCTCAGAAGAAGGTTTTGCTTATGGAAGTGAACCAAATTTATTCTTTAAAGAAGAAATTGATAAGATCAACCCCGGTAAGCTCCTTCTGGTAGCTGAAGGCGAGGGTAGAAACGGCGTATATGCAGCCAGACTAGGCTGGAGTGTTGATGCTTTTGACTTTAGTGAAGCTGCAAAAGCCAAGGCAATGAAACTTGCAGAATCAAATGGAGTACAATTAAACTACACTGTAGGCGATCTTAAGGATATTTCATTCAACAATGGATATTATGATGCAGCTGCTCTTATTTATGTACATCTTGAACCGGAACTGCGTTCAGCAGTAATAAAAAAAGTAATCGAGGCACTTAAACCTGGCGGAAGACTTATTCTTGAAGTATTTGATAAAGAACAATTAGGGCGTTCTTCTGGCGGACCAAAGGATATAGATCATTTGTATTCTCTTGAAGAAGTTGTTGAAGAATTTTCCGAAATGGATTTTATTACTCTGGTTAAAGAAGTAATTGAGCTTGATGAAGGTAAATACCACCAGGGCGAAGCTGTAGTTATCCGCTTTGTAGGTGCAAAAGTTGAATAACTGGCTTAAACAGCGCCTGGACTTCGAGTTGGATCAGTTAAGGTCAGACCTTAAACTGATCTCACTTAAACAAAAAGATGAGGAATGGAAAAGGGATCACTACAGATATGCTTTTACCCTCTCAGCTCAAAAGATCTATCAGCTGCTGGATTCTACAATAACCCAGGATCCTCTGACACCTCCGTCTGAATCCACAAAAAAAGAACTGGCCTTACTTACCAATTACCTGAAAAATATTATAAAATAGATGGAAACTAGTATTGACAAAATAGTTTCCTTTTGCTAAATTGGAAACTAGAAATACTAAATAAGTTTCCCACGGGTAAAATATGGAAGACAAAGAAAAAATTATTGAATCGGCCAGAAGCAGGTTTATTAAAGAGGGATTCTATAAGACCTCAATGGATGAACTTGCAAAAGAGCTCTCGATGAGCAAAAAGACCATTTATAAGTACTATCCATCCAAGGAGAAACTTATCGAGGCTGTCGTCGAAGAACTCATGCATAATATATCAGGAAAGATGGACCAGATACTTTCTAAAGATGAAAGCTCTGTTATGAAAATTGCCGAGATGCTGAGACTCCTTGGGTCAATTTCAATCAGCATGGGCGATAGATGGATAGGCGATATTAAACTTCATACTCCGCACCTTTGGAAGAGAATAGAGACTTTCAGAGCTCAGAAGATGAACAGCAACTTTAAGAAAATTATCGAGCAGGGGAAGAAAGAAGGTCTATTTCACGATAAACCAATTGAGATCGTAATGACAATCTTTATTGCTTCTGTCGGAGCTGTCGTTACACCTGACTTTTTACTGCATAATAACTACTCTTTCAAAGATGCCGTTGAAATTACATTCGATACGCTGCTTAACGGCATACTTACAGATAAAGGCAGCAGGCAATTTTATAACCTCAGAAAAAAACAAAACTTGGAACAAACAATCTAAAAACAGGATAGATTAAAATGAAACCTATATTAGTTAGTCTTTTATTTTCTGCTTTAGTGCTTTATGGATGCGGCAATGGAAATGATCCGAATAAAATAGAAGCCTCAGGAACAATCGAGGCAACTAATATTACTGTCAGCTCAAAAGTTGCCGGACAGATAATAAAGATAAATAAGGACGAAGGGGAAAATGTTAAATCTGGCGATACTCTTTTAACTATAGACCATGAAATGCTCGATATTCAGTTAAACCAGGCATTAGCTGGTAAAGATGTCTCAGAAGCGCAGTATAAACTTCTAAAATCCGGTGCCCGCTCTGAAGATATTAGTCAGGCAGAGGAAAACCTGAGGCAGGCACAGGTGAACTTTGAGCAGGCAAGGAACGACAAGGATAGAATGAGTAATCTTTATCAGTCCAAATCAATAACCAAAAAGCAATACGAAGATGCCCTTGCTCGTTTTGAAGTTACACAGGCTCAATATAATGCAGCAAAGGAAAACCTGAGGAAAATGAAAAACTTTGCACGTCCGGAAGAGTTGCGCCAGGCACAGGCTAATCTTCAGCGCTCAGAGGCAAGTGTCGAACAGTTAAAGAAAAATATCCGTGACAGCTATGTTGTGTCCCCGATAAATGGTGTGGTTGTAAAGAAATTTGTTGAAGCAGGCGAGACAGTAAACCCCTCTTCATCGCTACTCAGGGTCTCTGACCTAAGCACGGTTGACCTGATCATTTATGTTTCAGAAGAAGAACTTGGTAAAGTAAAACTGGGACAGAAAGCTGAAGTATCGGTCGATGCATTTAAGAACAGAAATTTTGAAGGTAAAGTAATCTATATCTCACCTGAGGCAGAATTTACTCCAAAGAACATACAGACAAAAGATGAAAGAACAAAGCTGGTTTTTGCAGTAAAGATTGAAATAAATAATCCAAATTTTGACCTGAAGCCGGGCATGCCTGCTGATGCTGTTATAAAGTTATGAGTAAAATAATAAAGAAAAAAGAAAGCAGCATAAAATGGAAACAGCAATTAAAATAGATCAGCTCAAAAAAAGCTATGGTGAAATAAAAGCCGTAAATGGAATATCGCTGGATGTAGTAAAAGGAGAGATGTTTGGTCTTGTTGGACCTGATGGTGCAGGAAAAACAACAACAATAAGAATGCTTTGCGGTTTACTCGACCCGGATGAAGGTTCAGCTGAAATATTCGGACAAGATCTGAAGAAAAATAAAAAGAATATAAAAAAACAGATTGGCTATCTGTCGCAAAAGTTCAGCCTTTATGGCGACCTTACTATAGATGAAAATATAGAGTTCTTTGCTGACATACATGGCGTAAAGAATTATAAGCAGAGAAGAAATGAACTGCTTGAATTTACCAGACTTACACCTTTCCGTGACAGGCTGGCCGAAAGGCTCTCTGGAGGTATGAAGCAGAAACTGGCCTTAGCATGTACCTTAATTCATAAACCTAAGATTATATATCTCGATGAACCTACAACAGGAGTTGACCCGGTCTCAAGACGTGATTTCTGGAAAATACTTGCAAGCCTCCTGAAAGAAGAGATAACAATATTTATGTCAACCCCATACCTCGACGAGGCAGAACGCTGCAACAGGGTAGCCTTAATGAATATGGGAAAGATTATAAGCTTCGATACTCCGCAGAAAGTTAAATCGGAAATTGGCAAGGATGTAGTCGAAATAGTCTGCAATCCTATTCGGGAAGCCTATAAGCTGATAAAAGAGAGTACAGAGTTCGAAGTGCAGATGTTTGGCGACAGGCTTAATGTTGTAGTCGATAACTGTAAAAACGACGGCAGTTTAATTGAAAAACTTCTAAAGGACAATTCAGTTGCAATACACGACATTAGGGAAATTCCGCCGTCTTTAGAAAACGTATTTATTCACCTAATTAGCAGCAGTGAAAAATAGTAATTAAGGAATTTATAAAATGAAGAATGCAATACTCTTACTTCTGATAATAGCAACAGGAAGTTTTGCACAACAACAGCAGCAGCAGAAATTAAACCTGCAGCAGAGTATAGAACTGGGACTTAAGAACAGTAAAGATTTAAGGATATCACAATCGAAGATGGAAACAGCTGGAGCAAAACTAAGCGAGGCTAATTCACAATTATTGCCGCAGCTGAAATTTCAGGCTGGCTATACTCGCCTTAGCAGTGTCCCGCCTTTTCAGGTACAGATACCTTTTATGCCTAATCCTATAAAGATTTCTGATGTGATACTGGATAATTATAACCTAAGAGTATCTCTGCAGCAGCCTGTATTTACAGGATTCAGACTTTCGTCTTTAAGATCAGCGGCAAGTCTTCAGAATCAGGCAGCCGAAACTGATTATTCAAAGGATATAAATGAAGCCGCCTTCAGGATCCAGTCTGCATTCTGGCAATTTTATAAGGCACAGCAGCTGCTTTCAGTATTAAACGAAAACCTGATACAGAATCAAAAGCATCTTGAGGATACAAGGAATAATCTGCAGAACGGACTTGTTACGCAAAATGATGTCCTGAAACTCGAAGTCCTCTATTCAAACACAAAACTTCAGCAGATAGAGGCCCAGAATAATCTGGACGTTGCAAAAGTTGCATTTAATCAGGCCCTGGGTCTGCCCCTTGACGCACAGACTGATATTGATGTGAAGGATATAAAAACAGATTTAGCTTCAGAAAAACAGGGAGCATATAAGTTTGAGGATATTATAAAAGAAGCAAAACAAAACAGGGGTGAATTAAAATCCCTGCAGTACCGCCTCCAGGCAAGCAGGGAAGCTGCTGCGGCTGCAAGATCAGGCTGGTTCCCTTCAATATATCTGAATGCAAATTACTATTACAATAATCCTAATGCACGCTACCAGCCTCCGGTAAAACAGTTTAAGGATTCATGGGACCTTGGAGTATCTCTCAGCTGGGATATATGGAACTGGGGATATACTTCAGCTCAGGTAACACAAGCCGAGCAAAATGCAATTCAGTCAGAGACTTCTCTTTCGCAGGCAAATGAAGCAGTTGAACTTGAAGTCTATTCGAATTACTTAACATATCAGCGTTCTATGGAAAAGGTAACCGTCAGCAGCCAGTCTATTGACCAGGCTAAAGAAAACTACAGGATAATAAATGATAAGTATAATGTACAGCTTGCTACAAGTACTGACCTGATAGATGCAGAAACGGCAGTTTTACAGGCACAGACAAATTATAATAATGCACTAGTTGATTATGAACTTGCAAAGGCAAGATTGGAAAAATCAATCGGAAGAAGGATCTACTAAGATGAATTCAATTGAAGTCAGAGGACTTACAAAAAGATTTGGAAATTTTGTATCTGTGGATAATATATCCTTTGATGTCAGACAAGGTGAAATATTTGGCTTTCTTGGCGCCAACGGTGCTGGCAAATCAACTACTATCAGAATGCTTTGCGGAATTCTAGAACCTACTGAGGGCGATGCCTTAGTCGGAGGATTCAGCATCAAAAAGCAACCCGATAAAGTAAAAACACAGATAGGCTATATGTCGCAGAAATTTTCATTATATAATGACCTTACAGTTGAAGAGAATATAAATTTTTTCGGCGGCGTATATGGTCTTTATAATAAAAAGCTGGATGAAAGAAAAAAATGGGTGCTTAAGGTTGCAAATCTCGAAGGACGCGAAAAGGCGCTTACAGGCTCACTTCCCGGAGGAATTAAACAAAGACTGGCCTTAGGCACAGCTGTTATTCACGAACCTAAGATAGTCTTCTTAGATGAACCTACAAGCGGCGTTGATCCTATTTCCAGAAGGAATTTCTGGGACCTGATAAATGAACTTTCAGAGAACGGTATTACCGTATTTGTTACAACCCATTACCTCGAGGAAGCCGAATTCTGTAATAATATAATACTGATAAATGCAGGAAAACTGATTGCTGAGGGAAATTCAAAGCAGCTGAAGACAAACTACCTGCAAAGCACAATTCTTGAAATAGAATGCGACCGCGTAGTAATTGCAATGGAATTGCTCGAAAAAGAAAACTTTGTCGATGAAGTCTCCATTTTCGGCAATAATATGCACATTGCTGTGAACGACTCTTATAAAGACGAAAGTCAGATCAGGGATATTCTTACCAAAAGAAACTCTATAAATATAAAACGTATTGACAAGATCATACCAACTCTTGAAGATGTATTTATTCATCTGTTGGAGAAGGATACGAAGAAAAATGTTTAACAGAATTCTGGCAATAGCTAAAAAAGAAGTTAGGCAGCTGAAGCGTGATATAAGAATGCTTATGATACTCTTTATGTTTCCTGTAGCACTTCTTGCAATTTTTGGTTATGCAATAAATTTTGATGTTCATCATATAAAGATCGCTGTCTATGATCAGGATAAATCTGAGGATACAAGAAATTTTGTAAATGCCCTGACCAGCTCAACTTATTTCGACCTTGTAGGCTACTTAAATTCAGATCATGATATAAAGAAATACCTTGATGAACAGATAGCACAGGCTGTAATTGTATTCCCTAAGGAAATGTCCAGGGATATTTATTCAAGAAAGGATTCAAGAGTTCAGATCTTAATTGATGGTGTAAACGGCAATACTGCCACGCTCATTATGAATTATCTGAACGTTGCAACGATGAGTTACTCACAGAACTTTTCAAAAGAGGCTCTTGCAATGACTGGCCGCAGCTCATATGTCCCAATAGATCTTGAACCGGTGTTCTGGTATAATCCAAATCTCGACTCCACGCATTTTCTTATTCCTGGACTGATTGCAATGATTATGATCATAACAGCCGTTATCTCAATTGCACTTTCAATTGTAAGGGAAAAAGAACATGGTACAATTGAGCAGATAAATGTTTCTCCTTTATCATCAATTGAGCTGATAATGGGCAAAACAGTTCCATATGCAGTAATTACACTGGCAGTAGCTGCATTTATTCTTGTTTCAGGACATTTACTGTTTAATATGCCGGTTAAAGGAAACTTGTTCCTGCTTCTGCTGACAACACTTATTTTTATTTTTGCATCTTTGAGCCTTGGAATTTTTGTGTCATCAATTGCAACCTCTCAGCAGGTAGCCTTTCAGATTGCAACGCTTGCCTCGATGCTTCCTAGTGTTATTCTTTCCGGTTTTATTTTCCCGATTGAAAGTATGCCGGCTGCAATTCAGGTTCTGTCAAATATTACCCCAGCAAAATTTTACTCAATAATTCTTCGGGACCTTTTGCTTAAAGGTGTGGGGCTTTCTGCCTTCTGGCCGCAGATAGTATACTTGCTGATATTCTCGGCCCTATTCCTTGGACTGGCAACAATAAGGAACAGAAAAACTGGAACTGCATAATTAATAAATTGTATTTGGCTGCCGAAAAGAAAAGTAAGATAAAACAGGAATTGATTATTCCTTTGGAGATGAAAATCAGGTGAAAACAATAATAAATATAGTAATAAAAGAGTTTCTTCAGATAAGGCGTGATAAAAGACTTTTCGCTATTGTTTTTATGGCTCCTGTACTGCAGCTGCTTTTTTTAGGTTATGCTGCTACAATGGATGTAAATACAGTTCATACTGCAGTAATTGATCAGGATAAGACAGTTAGCAGCCGTGAGTTTATAAGAAATTTTGAACGCTCAGGATATTTTTCAATAGATTATTACCTCGAAAACTACGAAAAGGCTACAGATCTGATTGATAAGGGCAAGGTCCTGGTAACAATAATAATCCCGAAAGATTTTGAAAAGAAGATCAATAGAAGTGAAACTGTAAAGCTGCAGACTATTTTTGATGGCTCCGACGGCAACAAAACCTCTATTGCACTTGGATATGTAACCTCGATTACCTCGAGCTACTCAAAAAATATTCTGCTCGATTCAAAAGACAGAAGCGGTATGAAAGGTTCAATCTCCGGAACGTTAAACCCTGAGGTCCGGGTATGGTATAATCCTGATCTTAAGACACGGAATTTTATGATCCCGAGCATTATGGGACTTGTACTGATGGTAATTACTACAATCTTAATGTCGATGGCAATAGTAAAGGAAAGAGAAATCGGAACTCTCGAACAGCTTATTGTTACGCCTATAAAACCCTACCAGTTAATACTTGGAAAAATTGTACCTTTTATTATCATAGGCTTTCTTGAAGTGCTGCTTGTAACTTCAATCATGATCCTATGGTTTAATATTCCGGTACGTGGGAATTACTTCTTCCTGATATTTTCTTCCCTGTTATTTGTAATGTCCACCTTAGGTATAGGATTATTTATCTCTACAATATCTAAAACACAGCAGCAGGCAATGATGGTAGCTCAGTTTGGTATTATGATGCCTATGATATATCTATCCGGATTTGCGTTCCCGATTGAGAATATGCCTCAGATAATTCAATATCTTACTTACATGATACCTCTGAGATATTATATAACCATTTTACGGGGAATCATCCTTAAAGGTGTAGGTTTTACCGACCTTTGGGTGGAACTCCTGGCATTATTTGCAACAGGTGTAATAATTCTTTTTGCCAGTTCATTAAGGTTTAAGAAGAGATTAGAATAAAACTTGTCTGAACATTTTTTTTATCATTACGGCCGCATTAAGCAGCTATGCGGCCGTAAAATGATAAATGGAAATTAAATGAAAAGTAACTGAATCAATATAAAGACAGGCAGCAGCACAATTAAAGAGAACTTAAACATATAGCTGAAAAAGTCAGGCATCTTTATATTGTTCTCCTCAGCTACAGATTTAACCATAAAGTTTGGTCCATTTCCTATATAAGTCATACTGCCGAAGAAAACCGAGCCGATACAGATTCCACGCATTATAACTTCAGGTATGCCTGCAACCTCAGGTGACTGCCCTAATCCCAAAGCAAGTGAATGAAATGTCACAGCAGTGGGAGTATTGTCAAGAAAACTGCTCAATGCTCCTGAAGCATAATAGAACTGATGTGCTAAAGTAACTCCAAGTGTTTTGGCATTCTCCTTTAAATATAAGATGCATGGGACCATGGTAATGAAAATTCCCAGAAATAAATATGCTACTTCCTCAATTGGTGCCCAGGTGAAGCTATTAGATACTCTGGTCATTTTAGTTGTAAATAGAAGTGAGAGAAATGCCATGAAAAGTATTACTGCTTCCCTTAGAAACCTAAAGTTGTCGTGTGTTTTTATTAGTCCAATATACTGCTCATTGATAAAAGCAACCGCCAGCACAACTCCAGTAAGCCAGATGAAGTTTAATTTACCCTGAATTCTAATCGGCCGGATATTTGTTCTGTCGAGTGCAATCTTCTCAGGCTTCTCCTTTTTATGATAATATGTGTCAACAAAGTAATATATAATAAGCAGCAGACCATTTGCCAATAGCCATTCCGGAAAAAGCTTAAAGAACCAGGAAAATGACGCCCCCCTGAGATACATCATAAACAGCGGAGGATCTCCAAGCGGAGTAAGCAGCCCGCCGCAATTTGCTACAATTCCGATAAAAAATAAAATTGTATGTGTCTTAAACTCTCTTTCTTTATTTGTCTGAATTACAGGCCTTATAAGCAGCATTGCTGCACCTGTGGTACCCATAATTGACGCCAGAAAAGCACCAATTGCCATAAAGATTGTGTTTACTGAAGGCTTTGCTTCAATATCGCCTGTAAGGTAAATTCCCCCTGTAATTGTAAAGAGCGAACCAAGGAGAATAATAAAGGGCACATAATCGAATAATAGAGTTTCTAGAAGAATTTCCCATTCGCCTGCTGAAATCAGGAAAATTATAATAGGTAAACTTAAAATGGAGGCAACGATTAGTTTATTTTTGTTCTTTTCCCAGAAATGATTAAAAAATAAAGGGAAAACTGCAATTGAAGCCAGCATTAAAATAAAAGGTATTAGGCTTAAAATAGGTATTCTTATCTGATTTAGTTCCATAAAATAAGGTCCGTAATTTATAGAAAATGGTTGCTTTTCAGGTCTTTTAGTAATTAAAGTCTTGAAAACTAATAAAATCTTTTCGAATAAGGAATAATAAAATATTCATTATTTGACATGCGTGTTTGAAGCCTTTAGTTTGTTATATTTAAAATGCTGGAATCATAAAGCTGATACTATTGTTATAAAGAAAAATTACCCCTGAAAAACAAAAATAAGTTAAAGATGAAAAGAAGGACTTTTATAAAAAGAAGCATATTTGCAGGTATGGGATTAATGTTGGCCTCCCCCTTAGGCACAAAAGGAAATACCGCGGCTCAGCCTGTTACTCCGGCAAATAAACCTGAACCCGGAAGCTGGACTGAAGATAAGTTATCAATTGCCTGGATAGGGCATTCGACTATACTGATGAACTTCCATGGAGTAAAGATCCTGACCGATCCTGTTTTCTTTGAACGCGTAGGAGTCTATTTCTTTGGTTATACCTGGGGACCTTCACGCTATAGTCTGCCAGCTTTATATATAAACGAGGTTCCAAAGCCGGATATAATATTATTATCACATTCGCATATGGACCACACCGATTATGAGTCACTGAAGTATTTGTCAAAGAAATTTCCCGGACAGATAGATATTGTCTCATCCTATATGTCGAAAGATGTTTTTGAAGATCTCGAATGGCGGTCTGTTAAAGAGCTTGACTGGGGAGAGGAATATTCAATCAACGGTGTTGACATCAGTGCCCTTGAAGTAAAACATTTCGGATGGAGATTCCCATGGGAAAGAGACCGTTCACGCGGTTATATTAAACAGGCCAGGAGCTATAATGCCTACATGCTGCAGAGAAGCGGCAAAAAGGTCCTGTTCGGCGGCGATACGGCAAATACTGATAAACTGAATATCATTAAAGATCATAAAGTCGACGTTGCTATAATGCCTGTTGGAGCTTATAATCCCTGGCGTTTTAATCATTGTAATCCCGAAGAAGCCCTGGCAATGGCTGACCAGATCAATGCAGAATATTTTATTCCTATTCATTGCAGCACATTTCAGCAGGGAAGAGAACCTAAGGAAGAGCCGATTGAATGGGTAAAAAGATCAATAGGAAATTATCGGCTGAAACTCGGCCTCGATGAGATTGGCAAGACATTTACTATTTAAAAATTAACTTATATGCTGCTGGATTTGGTGAATTCATGTTTGTAAAATCCTTATTTGCAAATTCTTCTTTGCAAATTCTTCTTTGTAAAACTCTTATTACCTGATTAATGCTTTGCAAAAATGAACTTTCCTTTTTATTATAAAACAACTACCAATTTATAAGATTCGAATGCATGCACACTAAGACCGATGACTTAATACTTATGAAGTTGAAGGATGTCATAAAATTACTGCAGAAAGATGGCTGGTATGTTTTCAATCATCAGGGCAATTTAAGCCAGTTCAGACATCCGTTAAAGCTTGGAATTATTACACTTTCCGGTAACCCGGTAAGCAAATTAGCAGAGAATTCTTTAAGAAATATCTTTGATATGGCAGGTATTTAAGATGAAAAGGTATCTGATAGTAATAGAAAATACTGGAACAGGCTTTTCTGTATATTCACCTGACCTTGAAGGCTGTGCCGCCTCAGGCTTTACAAAAGAAGAAGCAGAGAAAAATATGCTTGAAGCAATTCGTGTTCACTTGCAGGGCCTTAAGGATGAAGGATATAAAATACCTGAATCCAAATGCTATGCAAAGTATCTGGAAATAACCGATCAGTAAACAAGCGATCAGTAAACAAGCGATCAGTAAACAAGCGATCAGTAAGTACCTGAACAGTAAGTACCTGCATGTTTGTTTATTGCCCTTATTTTCCTAATAACCACTTTTTCATTCTATCCTGAATTATCCAGAATTTATTTGACAAAGGACCTAATTATTTGTAATCTTCACGGGGAAAAATCTTTTTAACAGTTACTTTACTTTTTTTTTTGACTTTGACAGGTAATCCGGCAATAGATTATTAGTTCAGTAAATTAACGCGCTTGCAAAA
This sequence comes from Bacillota bacterium, assembly GCA_050262615.1. GTDB lineage: Bacteria > Bacteroidota > Ignavibacteria > Ignavibacteriales > SURF-24 > JAUZPB01. The sequence continues at coordinate 7,926 of JBLNEL010000081.1, read as the reverse complement.
TAGCTGACTATTAATAATTTCAATTAATAAAGGATACTAAAATGAAATCTTCTTTTATGGTCACTTTAGTATTAGTATTGTTTTGTTCCGCTATTTTTCCACAGGATGAAGTAACAAATACAGGTAAAGACCGCGGTATTAAATTATCAGGAGACCATTGCATTTATGTGTTTGCAGGACTCAAAATGAATTCAGCATCCGGCGTCAGTGCAGATGTTTCAGGCGTTAAGACAGAGTCCAATCTGAATGTAGGGATTGGTTATCAGTATTGGTTTACAGAGCAGTGGTCTGTATGTGCCAGCCTGGGAGTCTTTAGCGCCGGTTCAAATGTGGATCTGCCGCGCATCTCCTCAATTTCAATTATCCCGGTACTATTTGGATTTAATTATTATCCAAAGATTCTGAGTCTGGGAGAGGCCGGAAGAGTTCATTTTGGTATTAATGCAGGAGCTTATGTAGCTAATTCAACAAGAACAGATCTGGGCTTGTTTAATGCTGGCAGCAGTGCTGTAAATGAATCAGTCTTTGGAATTGAACCAAATGCCGGAATCGATTTTTTTGCAGGCAGCTGGCTTAATATAGGTCCTTCAGTCTCTTATCATTTGATAAATGAATTCAATGAAGTAACAGGAATAAAAAGAGACTTAAGCGGTCCGATATTTTCTTTGCATATTGGATTACTTCTTTAATATTCTTGTAAGCAATACTAATTAATGACCGGTATGAAAATATTACTAATTCTTTTGCTGACTGTCGCAATAAACGCCGGGACCATAAAGCTCAATAATACCTTATCTGACCCGTTGGCAAACGAAAACTTCTATGATTTTTTCATACGGTTTTGTTCTCAAAAAGAGTTTCAGCTAAGCAGAGTAAAAATAAGCCAATGGCGCTATAAGGAGTTTTTTGCTGAAAAAGAATATATAGTCCACATATCCGTTAAGCATGAAAAACTTGATAATTATTTCGGGAAAGATTTTTCAGATAAAAAGATATTAAGTGAATTTGTACCTTTAGAGGGGAAGAAAATAAATTACAGGTTTAAAAAAGAAAATAGATACTGGTTCTTAATATCTGCCGAAAGTAAGCCGGTAAACAAGGACTCATTAAATAATTTTATTTGTTTTTTATACCGGTTTTCAAAAGATTCTCTCTATCAGAAAGATCATATTAAATACCCTTTAAAATTTACTTACCTGAATCTCGATAATGACTATAACGATACCACTGAATATATTAAGCATGATAAGGTAGGGAACTTTGATTACTTTGAAAATGATGTGCTCCTTTTTTTTGATGAAGAAGACATTGAAAGTTCAAAAACAAATAAAGCTTCAGTAATATTAAGAGGTAAGAATAACGGTATAAATTCAAGAACTTTTTTTAATTTCCGTAAAAACAGCTGGCAGCTGGTTGAGGAAATTGACCATTCAATGTAATTGCTTTTAATTTTTACTCTGCTGAAAGAATTTATAAAAGTAAAATTCATTTTAGAAAAAAATCATTAATTACTTTAAATATCAGTCACTTAAAACTTTTATCAGGAGATACTAATAAGGTGAAATTAAGGTATTCATTATTCAGTCTGTTTACAATTATCATATTTACTTTCATTTTAGAATCGTGTAAGTCACTTGCTCCTACTGAACAGTCCCGGAAAGATACAGGAGGAGAGCAGGAACAAAATGTAACTTTAGATAACATTATTCCAAAGCCTCAGTTTGTCCTAAGGTCAGAAGGTGCTTTTGTACTTAGCCCGGGTGCTTCAATTATTGTCAGCCCGAATGATCCTGAAATAAATCAGATTGGGCAATACCTTGCCGAAAAATTAAACCCTTCAACTGGCTTTAACATAAATGTCTCTCCTGCTCCTGCAGCTTCAAATTTAAAGGTAACTGCAGCATCCGCCTCTGCCAATCTGCAGACTGCAGGCAATATATATCTTACTACATCAGGTGCTGACCCGCTGCTTGGCGAAGAAGGCTATAGTTTAACTGTATCCAAAGATTCAGTAAAGCTGACTGCCTTTAGACCGGCTGGCCTGTTTAGAGGAATTCAGACTATAAGACAGCTTTTCCCGTCTTCAATTGAGAGCTCAGAAATTCAGCCTGGCCCATGGGTAATTGCTGCCGGAACAATCAGAGATATGCCCCGGTTTCAGTGGCGAGGAACTATGCTTGATGTTTCAAGACATTTCTTCAGCCTCCAGGATCTGAAACGCTATATCGAACTGATGGCTTTATATAAATTAAACCGATTCCACATTCATCTTTCTGATGATCAGGGATGGAGAATTGCAATTAATTCCTGGCCTAATCTTGCTTTGATCGGCGGCAGCACTCAGGTTGGCGGCGGAAAGGGAGGTTATTACACTCAGGCTGAATACTCGGATATCGTGGCCTATGCAAAACAGAGATATATAACTGTTGTTCCGGAAATTGATATGCCGGGACATACAAACGCAGCACTTGCTTCCTACCCGGAACTTAATACAAATGGAATTGCTCCAAAGCTTTATACCGGAATTGAAGTCGGCTTCAGCAGCTTCAGTATTTATAAGGAACTTACTTATACTTTTATAGACAATGTAATTGGTGAAATTGCAGCTTTAACACCGGGTGCATATATGCATATTGGCGGTGATGAGGCTAAGACTCTCAGCCAGACAGACTATGATTATTTTGTGGACCGTGTTCAAAAAATTGCACAGAAATATAACAAACAGGTTGTTGGCTGGGAAGAAATTGCGAATATTAAGCTCCTGAGCAATTCAATTGTTCAATTCTGGAGTAATCCTGTCTATGCACAGAAAGCCGCGCAGCAGGGAGTATCTGTTATTATGTCGCCTGCACCTAAAATGTATATGGATATGAAATACAATCCCTCTACCGAGCTTGGACTTGACTGGGCCGGAAGAATTGAGGTTAAAGATGCATATCTCTGGGATCCGGCAGCATTTACTTCAGGTGTTACTGAAAAGAATATCTTAGGCGTTGAAGCACCCATGTGGTCTGAAACTCTTACTAAAATATCAGATATAGAATATATGGCATTCCCCCGCTTAATCGGATATGCCGAGATCGGCTGGTCTAGACAAAGCCAGAGAGACTGGGAAGAATACAAGACCAGACTTGGAATTCAGGGCTCAAGACTTGAAAAAATGAAAGTAAACTTCTACCGCTCAGAACAGGTCCCATGGCAGCAGTAAACTGCTGCTTTGTCTTTTAAGTAAAAAAAATTATAGCAATACTGAAGTTCATTGCAGTATTTAAGTTCATTGCAGTATTGAAGTGGTCAAAAAGATTTGTTCTAAATAATATTGTAATTCTTAGCTATTTTGAATTAATAACTTGCGGAGGATTATAAAATGAAACTTAGATTTTTATTGTTGCTTTTCTTTTTGACCTCTTCTGCTGCCTTTTCTCAATGGGTCCCCGGCGATATTGAAAATGCTCTGTCTCGTATTGAGCAGTCTTTGCGCAGGTCCAGCCCCTCCGGATTTGAAGATCTTTTAACTAACGGAATGACCTTAAGGCTTGAGGATTCTCTCTATCATAACATTTCAGGCATTCAGGCCCTGAATGTTTTATCGCAATACTTTGAAAACAGAAAAACTGTCGACTTTCATTATGAATCACCGGGCGCAGGAAAATTGATCTACAGTAGTAATGGAAAACAGGATACGGTAAATGTGGATATCTGGCTAAGAAGAGAACTAGGCGGACCTGTTGTCTATGCAATGAATTTCAGCAATTACCCGATAGCCACTATCTTCTTCGACATACCAAAAGAAAAAAGAAAGTCGGATAATAAAGTCTCAGGTAAATAAAGCATTCCTATCGAAATTGGATCTGTGAAGAAACATATGCAGAAAGGAATTAAAATCATTAGTTGAGAAAAAATTTTAAGAAAAGATAATAAGAAAGAATATGAGCAAATTATTTTCCAGCCTCAGTATTAAATCCCTAGAAATAAAAAACAGGATATTCGTTTCTCCTATGTGCCAGTATTCCAGTAACGATGGAATGCCCACAGACTGGCATTTCGTTCACCTTGGTTCACGTGCCGTGGGTGGGGCAGGCTTGATTATTGTTGAAGCTACTGCTGTTTCCCCTGAAGGCAGGATCTCGCCTGATGACTCAGGTATGTGGAATGAAAAGCATGCTGAGGCTTATAAAAGAATTACTGATTTTGTAAAACAGCATGACTCATCTATTGGCGTGCAGCTTGGCCACGCTGGACGTAAAGCTTCAACTTACGCTCCATGGAAAGGTTCAGGTGAAGTAAAAGAAGGCGGCTGGCAGACAATTGCCCCAAGTGCTGTGCCCTTTGCTGAAGGTTATCCTCACCCGAAAGAGATGACCCGTGAGGATATTAAACGTGTTGTTGAAGACTTCGCCAGGGCTGCTGAAAGATCTTTAAGAGCAGGCTTTCAGGTAATTGAACTTCATATGGCTCACGGCTATCTGATCCATCAGTTCTTATCGCCTTTGTCTAATTTCAGGAAAGATGAATATGGCGGCACACTTGAAAATAGGTGCCGCTTTGCTCTTGAAGTTGCAGCATCTGTACGCGGGGCAATAGGAGGTGATATACCTTTGTTTGCAAGAATAAGCGCAACTGACTGGGCTGAAGGCGGCTGGGATATTGAACAGTCAGTTTATCTGGTTAAACTGCTTAAGCAGGCTGGAGTAGATCTTATCGATTGCTCCAGTGGAGGACTTGTAATGAAAGCCTCTATTTCTGTCGGTCCCGGCTATCAGGTAAGTTTTGCTGAAAAAATTAAACAGGAAACAGGCATTCTTACATCTGCTGTAGGCCTTATTACTTCAGCAGAACAGGCTGAACAGATAGTTCTTACTGGACAGGCTGATGCCGTTTTATTAGGGCGCGCTATGCTCAGAAACCCTTACTGGCCGCTTCATGCCGCAAAAGTCCTGAGAACTGATATAAACTGGCCTGAACAGTACTTAAGAGCAAAATAGACTTACCTTTTAATTATTTCCCTAAAAAAATATTGTGCCTCCCAAAAAGGCACAATATTTTTGATCATTCATTCCTTACTTTTTTCTCTCTCTCCCGGAGCTATCTTACCTTCCCCAATTTGCAAATAGTCAGAGAAACAAATATTTTTCTGGTGTCCTTAATTATATAAAATTCAGCAATTTAATTTTCCTTTATATAATAGTTAGTTGGATTATTCATTATTGTAATTATTCATTACTGTAATTATCCACTATTTAATTATTCATCATTTAATTATTCATCATTACAATTCACCCGGAATTAATATGAAACACAAATTCTGCATCCTGTCATTCTTACTTTTATTTCTTTTTTTACATAACACAGTCCCGGCACTGACACCCTCGGGTATTGTCAAAGAAGGCCTTAAAATTGAAAGCAAGATCCTTGGAAAACCTGTGCGTTATACAATTTATCTCCCATCTGACTATGAATCTTCTGAAAGGCTTTATCCTGTTGTCTATCTTCTTCACGGCTATACAGATAATGATATGGGATGGCTGCAGTTTGGTGAGGCAAACACAATTGCTGATGAAGCAATTGCAAGCAGATCTATCCCGCCGATGATAATTGTCATGCCGGATGCGGGCGTAAGCTGGTATATAAATAACTTTGATAATTCAGTGCGCTATGAAGACTTTTTTATTAAAGAGTTTATCCCGGCAATTGAATCTAAGTACAGGGTCAGACAGGAAAAAAGGTACCGCGCAGTTGCAGGACTTTCAATGGGAGGCTTCGGTGCACTGATCTACTCTCTTAAATATCCTGATATGTTCTCAGCCTGCGGCGCCTTCAGTGCTGCTGTCTATACAGATGAAGAAACTGTAAACAAACCGGATGACCGCTGGAAAAAAATAGAAGGCATTTTATTCGGAAATGACCTGAAAGCTGAGCAGAGACTGACAGACCACTATAAATTAAACAACCCCCTGCACATAATTAAAAATGCCGACCCTTCAAAATTAAAAAGCGTTAGGTATTATATTGACTGCGGTGATGATGACTTCCTCTATAAGGGCAATGCCGCACTTCATGTACTGTTAAGAGACTTAGGCATTCCGCATGAATTCCGTGTGCGCGATGGCGGCCACCAGTGGTCTTACTGGAGAAGTGCTCTTCCGGAGGCTCTTAAATTTATCAGCCTTAGTTTCCGCCCGCAGTAATATGTGCAGGTAATAAAGGTATTCTAACCCAGCACTCTCTTAGCCTCACACCAGGCGCGGCTGTGCTCTGCTATCGGCCTGAAAGCTGCAGGTAAGGATGAGTCGGAAAAAAATAGACAAAATCCTATTTTGAATAGCTAAAAAAATACCCATAAAAATCCTTCAAAATAGCTTCAAATCCACATCCCGGCCTGCCGGAATGTGGATTTTTTTTGCCGTTTGTGAAACTTTTACTATATTTCGACCGTTTAAGTAAAATAGTCGAAAGGAAGAAAAAGAGAATAAATATGGCTGAAACAGTATCAAAAGAAAGAGAAAAACAGATATTAAAGGCAGCAAGGGGTATCTTTGCCAGATTTGGTTTTTCCAAAACCACAATGGAGGATATATCTGCCGAAGTAGCTATGGGAAAAGCTTCACTTTACTACTATTTTCCTACAAAAGAAAGCCTCTTTGAGGCTGTGACATCTCAGGAAAGAGACGAATTCATGCAGAAAATTGGATTTACTCTTCAAAAACAGAATTCTGCTGCAGAAAAGTTAAAGACATATGTCGAAGAACGTATGAAGTTCTTTCATGAACTCTTAAACCTCGGAATGCTTTCCTATCACTCATTTGCAAAAACCAAACCGGTCCATCAAAAGCTCTCAAACGAATTTGCCCTGAAAGAAATGAAGGTTATTGAATCTATAATTGAAGAGGGCAAAACATCAGGAGAGTTTGATCAGGAGATAAATGCTGAAGAACTATCTTCAACGCTTATTCACCTTCTGCAGGGACTAAGGTTAAGGGCTATAAAAGGTGCTTCTGGAATGCAGTCAGAGGAAAAGAGTATATACGATGAGCTGAGCCGTGAGATGATTTTAACAATAAATATTTTTATTAGCGCAATTAAAGCACGAGAAAAGGAGAGTCTTGGAAGTGGAAAATAGACAGGATGAAAAAACTAAAGAATTAATAAAAAATAACAGGAATGGAAACGGAACAGGTCAAAAGGATCAGGAAGATCAGTCAAAAGATGCTAAACCATTCTATAAAAAACTAAGCCTCTGGATTCCGCTGTTTGTAATTCTGGCACTGGCAGCAGCGGGCTATTACTGGTACCTCGGTACAAAAGGCTTTGTGTCAACCGACGATGCATTTATTGACGGCGATAAAGCAACAATCAGTTCAAAAGTCTTAGGACGCATTACAAAACTGACTGTAGATGAAGGCGATACAGTCCTGCAGGGACAGGTTCTGGTGCATTTAGATACAACTGACCTCAAGGCACAGGAAAAGCAGTCACAGGCAGCTATAGTAAGCGCAGAGGAGAGCATTAAGCTTTCAAAAGTAAATCTTGATAAAACAGGCGATGACTTCCAGAGAGCTAAATCACAATATCAGAACAATATCATACCTAAAGAGCAATATGATCACGCCGCAAGGGCAATGGAAGCTGCACAGGCTGACTTTAATATAGCAAAAACACGTGTGGGTACGGCAAAGGCCCAGCTTGGAGTCGTCCAGGCACAATTGCAGAATGGTGTAATTAGGGCTCCTATAAATGGTGTCGCAGCAAAACGCTGGGTCCTCGAAGGCGATGTCGTACAGCCGGGACAGCCGGTCTATACAGTATATGATATGAAAAATATCTGGGTTACTGCCCAGCTCGAAGAAACTAAGCTTAACCAAATAGCTCCTGGCAATCAGGTGGAAATAACAGTAGATGCATATCCTGAAAAGAAGTTCTATGGAA
>JBLNEL010000080.1:0-10100 GCA_050262615.1 Bacillota bacterium | reverse complement strand
TAATTCTGAAGTCTTTTTTTCTTCAAATAATTTTATGAACTGAATTTGTTTTTGTTTTAATTATTTGGCTATTATCATCTTGCGAGTGCATGAATAACCTCCCGAACGAAGTGTATAAAAGTAAATTCCGCTTGTAATATTTCTTATCGCTTTAGTAATATCAAGATCAATAATATGTTCTCCTGCTGACTCATATTCTTCTGCCAGCACTGCAATTTCTTTACCCAGAATATCATACAGGCTTAGTTTTATATAACCAGGCTCTGCCAGCGAATATATTATCCTGGTTACCGGATTAAAGGGATTGGGATAATTCTGATCAAGACTGAATTCTGCTTTCGCATTTGTATATTTAATAACATTTGTACTGCCGGCGGTCTTAAAGCCCCAGGCATCAGAATAATCACTTTCTCCAAGGCTGTTTATTGACTTAACATGCCAGAAATATACCCTGTTTGCTGAGAGTCCTTTGACCTTAAACAGAGTATCTGTAACTGTAGTATCTATAAGAACTGCCGATCTGAAACTCATATCTGTACCTAGCTGCAGCCTGTATGCAGTCGCTTTATTTTGTCGGAACCAATTTAAAGGTGGATTTACAATTCCAGCCGAAGCATGTTTTGGTTATGGCGATAAAGGAAAAAATGCAATGCCGGATTCGAACCGGAATGGACTTGAATAGCTGCTGCTTCCGCCTATGCCGCAGGCTTTTACTCTCCAGTAATATCTCTGATCATGTAAGATTCCATTCACCACAGCACTATTACTTTTTAACTCGAGATAGTTTGCAGTGATCTGCTTAAAGGCAGAGTCTTTTGAAACCTGAAGCACATAACTCTGTACCAGGGGATCATTAACCCAGATAAGAATTGCGCTGGTCCTTTGAGTTTTATTATTATCTTCTGGATATACCGGAATAGCAGGAGCAGGTACCTGCCCGGGCATATCAATATAAAATATATTACTCATCTGGCTTTCATTTGAATATCGGTCAAATGCTGTAACTGCAAAGTAATTACCGTTAGTTGCCGAGAGTTTTAGATCAGTTACTGGCAGTGAGGTTTCTCCTGTGTAGCCTGCCATATTTGCAGGATTTTCCAGGTCAGATAATCCCGGTAAATGATCAAATCTATATATAACATATATTGATGCAGTATCACCATCAGCTGTCGGAGAAGGTTTATCCCAAATAAACTCATATTGGTCATTAGCTGGATTTTTGATAAACCTCAAATTTCCCGGGGCATTAGGCTTTTTGTTACCTCCAGGGAGCCAGCCCATTTTCGGAGTGATAGCCGGATATACAAAATAATTATGTTTTAATGAATCTGTGCATCCGGCATAGTTCTTTACAGTAAGAGCATGGGAACTAAAAAATACCTGACCCTGACAGGTGGGCGTAGTCCTGTTAGTCCTGATTTCCCAGCCTGGCTCATATGGAGTCCAGTTCTCAGCTTCATAGTATGATGCCCCGAGCCCGGCATAAAAATGTCTTCCATTAAGCGTGGACTCCCCTGACCAGTAACTTAGCCGTCCCCCATATTCAACCAGATAAAACTGCGGTAATATATAGTCAATGTATGGTTTGCCTGAATGTATTATTCCCGAGGTATCAGTATAGTTTCCCTTAAGCCAGCTGAAAGCATCACAATATATGTTTTCATTTGAGGCAGGGCTGCTCATTGGACTTATTCCAAATTTAACCCAGGGCTTTACTGCTTTAATCGAGTCATTTATCATGCTTAGTAACAAATTTACATTATTCTTCCGCCACAATGCCCTGTCAGTAAAATTCCCTTTATATTTATTAAACGCACTGTCGTCATTATAAACCCCGTATGATTTTGATGGATAAAAGTAATCATCAAAATGAATTCCATCTATATCATAGCGCCTTAAAATATCCATAATTACATACAACAGGTAAGCCCTCACCTCGGGCAGCCCCGGATTAAGTATCCGGTATTCATTCTCAGAGCATTTAAGCACCCATTCAGGATGCCGCTTTAAGACATGCATATCTGAAACAACACCAGGGTCATCTTCTGAAGAATTAACCCTGTATGGATTGATCCATACATGCAGCTCCATAGCACGCTTATGTGCCTCCTGAATTGCAAATCTTAACGGATCAAAAGCAGTATCAATTGGGGCAAGACCGTCTTTCCCAGTAAGATAACGGGACCATGGCTCAATACTGCTTTTATAAACTGCATCGCATTTAGGCCTGATATGAAAGAATATGGCATTAATGCCGCTGCTTTTATGAGAATTGAATATTTCAAGAAGCTGTTGTTTCTGTGCTGCAATCTCAGTTGATGACGTACCTTTGACTTTCGGCCAGTCAATACCTAATGACGCAACCCATACACCGCGCATTTCAAATTTCTTCGGAAAATATTGAGCACATATTTTGTCATGAATAAACAAAACAAGAATTAGGCATAATAGTTTTTTCAAGGCCGACGCATAAAAATATTGAAGTAATTATATTATAATTTACACCGGGTGTAAAATAATTTTTTACCAATTATTATACAATATATCTGTTGATCAAATTATTTATATTATGTGAAAGCATTCATTAAAATATTGGTTAAGTTCAGCATGACAAAGTTTTCTACAGCAATATTCAGTTTGGCAGTTATCTTATTATATTTTCAAGGCTGCATTATGAGCAGCAGCAATATACAAAGGCAGGCTAAGCCTGATGCTGACAGCCTTGATCAGGGCACATGTATTGTTGAAGGGATAGTAAGGTATTACGAAAGAGATACTTCGGTCAGAGATATGGAGATAGATCCACGAAGGATCTATATTCTCGAAAACTTTTTCTTTGTAGAGAATACTCCAACTTACAGCATTAAAAATATATTCTTAGAGGGAAAGGATCTAACAAATTATGAAAACAAGCAGGTTCGAATAACCGGAATAATACAGAATGCACCAGCCGGTTATTATGTTAATGTCCAAAACCCTATTAATATCAGACTATATATTTCAAAGATCGGTACTCTCAGGTAACCTTCTTTGTTCATTATACTCCCATGGCTTATCCTTTAACTTGCTCTCCTCTCGTAAATTTGCCATCCGCCCTGGGTATTTTACTTTATCAATTAACTTTTTACTTTATTTTATATACCATGATTATTTTCCGGGGATAAAATGAAGACTAAGGCAAATTTTAAGGGACATGCAATCCACCAGATGCTTATTCCTTTTCCAATCGGACTTATGATAGGGGCATTTGCATTCGATATTTTAGGCTATATCTTTAATATTCCTTCTCTTTGGCAGACAGGCTATTATATCTCTGCTGCCGGCGCACTAATGGGTCTTGTTGCAGGAATTCCGGGATTTATTGACTATACTTTCAGTGTTCCGCCTGAGAGTACAGGATTTACACGGGCTACAAAACACATGTCGGTAATGATTATAACCATAGCACTTTTCGCAATTGCCTGGTTCCTCAGAGAATCAGCAGAGGTTAAACCCGGGTATACAACACTTTTACTTGAGCTTACCGGGACAATTACAATAACTATTGGAGGTTGGATGGGCGGAACTCTTGTAAACCGCAATTTCATTGGTCCTGATCACCGCTATGCCCATTCGGGCAAATGGAAGGAATTAACACTCGAGGGAAAAAAAGGCGATAAAATAGAAGTTGCAAATTCAGAGGAATTAAAACTTAATCAGATGAAACTCCTTCATATTAATGGGAAAAGAATTGCACTGGCCAGAACAGAAAGTGGGTTTATGGCATTTCAGGATAAATGCACTCACCGCGGAGGCTCACTTGCCGATGGTGTATTAATATGCAGTACTGTACAGTGCCTCTGGCATGGATCTCAGTTCGACATAAAAACCGGCAGCGTAAAGGCTGGCCCCGCAAAAGAAAACATAATGACATACCCGGTCACTGAAGAAAACGGAAAGGTAATGCTGCTGATCAATTTTTAATATATAACTAATTGCCTTTGATATATTACTTCTTTTTAAGTATGTACCAGGCGTTTTGTAATTTCCGGATAATATTCTTCTTTGTTTCTTGTTACTGATACTAAAAGCATAACTGGTGCAATTACCGTTGTAAATTGCATAAAGACCAGGCTGACTAATTCATGCCCCATTAGAATTCTTGGGATAAGACACAAGAACACATAAATAAGTGGTCCGAATGTAATGCCTGATAATGCCCAGTAAATTTGCTTCTTATGAGTAACATCTTCAATAGTTAAGGCTGAATGCTCAAACTTTGCAATTGTTAATGTTAATACCAGTACCAGATAAACATCTGCAATAGTTGTATGAAAGTTTAGAAAATACATTTTACTTATATCTCCCCCGAAATAAAATATCCAGGTAATCTGAATATAACTTATAATAATAAAGGTTATAGCCGCACAGTAAAATGGTGTAAGTAAATACATACTCCGTTCCCTGCTTCTGACAGGATATGTAAAACTAAGATGAAGAAATAAGGTGGGAACTAAGTATATGCTTGCCTCAAAGCCCAGAAATATTATGTAATTTATTATTTTGCTATATGTAATCAGATCACCCCAATCCAGTATGATCATCATCCCGGTACTTATACTCAGCGTATGAATAATAAAAGCAAATGAAGTGCTGCGGTACCTTAAGAGTATGAATATCCCTGTAAAGAAAAAAAACAGGGTCACAATAAAGATGATTACTATTTCATAAAAATAATAGCACTTAGTCAGACTTACAGTATCTTCAGTTATCTTACCCTCAATGCCGATCGATTTGATCCTGACTTTATCATCATACCTGTGGCTAAGCATATAGTAATCAATTAAACCGTTTTTATTTATTGCTTTTCCGTCAAATTCTATAATCTTCTCTTTTTTATAAATATTCTTTACATCAAATGAGAAATCATTGATCACAGCCTGATATTCAGCTGGCAGGCCGGGCTTATCTATGTAGGTGCGCAAATTGAATATCCCCAGAATAAGAAGTACCAGATCAGCCAGTAAAAACAGGATAATCAGATTATTTTTTGATCTCATTATTTTTCGGCTCCTGTAATTTAATTTGTAAAAACCGGTAATTTATCTTTTGCTGTTTCTATTGTACACGGCAGCAACCCAGCTGGATCACCATCAAATTCCACTTCATTGTGAATTATATTTTCATGGATCTCTATTTTGCTTGCGTATTCCATTGAAATAAATGATGAGTGCTCAAAACCCCGGCCAGTATAAAGTATTTTTAATAGTTTGATGATAGAGAATAACTTTACTTGCTTTAGCTTTATTATATGAAACATATTCTCTGGCGTACCTTCATCTCTGTAGACCTTTATTCCTGAGGCTATAAATCTTGTAAGCCCGACTGATATATTAATAATATTGTCTAAGCATCCCTCTCTTCCATCAAGACAAATATTATAATCTGCACCTTTATACTTACTTAGAATTTTCAGTAACGATATCAATGTGCCTAAGCTATCCCCTGCATATCCTCGTATACCGGAATTTGCACTTCGTGCAAGTGCTGCGCCAAGTCCTGTATTTGCGCAGCATGCAAAGTACATCGTTTGTGGTGTGTAATTTATCAGTGTTGAATTTGTTAGCGGGTAATCTGTTAGCGGGTAATTTCCCACTGGTCTTAATTTTATCATTCCAACTGGAATATTTGTTGTCTTCTGCTTAACAATTACACCTGCTGCTTTTACCGGATCAGTGGGTATATTGTAGCTTTTACAGAAATCGGGACTTGTTCCGGTATGAATTACACCAAAGCGCGAATCTGAAACCTTAGCTCCGCAATTATCATAAAATCCATTCAGCACTTTATTAATAGTCCCGTCACCTCCCACGGCAATAATATTTTCAACTCCTGATAAGTTAGCCATTCTGGAAATGCTATAAGCATCTTCAAACTTTTCTATTTCAGTAAAATCGAAATCTACCCCTTTCTCTTTTAGATAGCAGATTGCATTGTGTGCCAGGATTTTCGACTTACCACTGCGTGAATGAGTATTGACTATTAATAGTGTTTTCATTTTAATTTAGTCCTATCTTTCCGAATAGTTCTGCTGCTTTTTCAACTGAACTCTTCTTTAAATTAGCCCCTGCAATCAGCCTTATTCTGCCGTCATTTTTCCTTACTGATGGATATACAAAAGGTGTAGACAAAAGCGAGTTGCAAAACAACTTTTTAGCTAATCTTACTGTGTTCTCAGAAGAACCGGTTATAATTGAAGTTATTGGTGCCTCACTGTCTGCAACCTTAAATCCATTTTCAATTAATGTCTTCTTAAGCAGAAATGCATAATTATATATTCTTTCAGCACGAAATGAATGCTCATCTATTACGATGTCTATAGTTTTGTTTATTCCTGCAATAACTGCAGGAGAAACAGCAGTTGAATATATAAGATGAGGACTCATATAGCTCAGGTAATTTATTAATTCATTGCACCCTCCTATTACTCCACAATTATTTGCAAAAGCCTTGCCTAAACTGGTGGTATAAATACCGTTAAAATCTTTAACTCCTGAATGAAAAAGAATGCCCCGGCCATTTTTACCGATAACACCTATTCCGTGTGAATCATCTACAACAGCTACAGCGCAATACTTATTGCATAAGTTAGATATCTGCTTAAAAGGTGCAATGGCTCCTTCTGTTGAAAATACAGATTCAGTCACTACAAAGACCTTTGAATAACCCGAGGACTTCATCAGCAGGCTTTCAAGCGAATTAAAGTCATTATGGCTAAATGGCAGGGCCTTACAGCCTACACTCCTTATTCCCTGTATTAGTGAGGAGTGTGCATATCTGTCAAACAGTATCAGATCATCTTTTCTTGCAACTGCCTGGAATATTCCATTATTAGCCTGATAGCAGGATGGATAAAGCACTATGTTTTCCACCCCGATAAAAGAAGCAAGTTTCGCCTGTGTTTTTTCAAATAATTCAGTGTAACCACCTGCAATAGGCGTTGCGCACATTGATACGCCATATTTGTTTATAGCATCTATATATGCCCTCTTTATTCTTGGATCATTTGAAAGCCCAAGATAATTATTTGTGGCAAGGTTAATCACTTCCCTGCCGCCTACTAAAAGCGGATCACTTTGTTCACTGCAGATTGATAAATAATAAGGGTTAAATCCATAATTTCTTATGGGTGAATCATCATAAACTATCCTGTCCTTCAGACAATTATCCTGTTTCATAGCTGCTCCTCCTCTGATATATATTATATTCCCCTTGTCTATTGCCTTTTTGAATAACAAACTGTCGGCTTTCCGGAATCACACATAAAAACACATTTATTACAGTTCCTGCATTGCGAGGTGTAATCATCAGCAGACATTATTAATTTTTGGACAAAATCCGGCTCACAGATAAATGGCCTTGATAAGGATACAAGATCAGCCATATTACTCTCTATCGCATTTTCAATTTCTTTTTTGCTTCTAAAACCCCCGACTGTTATTATGGGAATTGATGTAAGGCTCTTTGCTCTTTGAGCATATTTAAGATTATAAGCAGGTGAATATTTTATAAATTTTGATGCGATAAAGATTTTCATGAATAACTCTGAAAATTGTCTCCGGAGGCGGCTTTTTGTCTTAAATATTGGGTTACGATTAAATATCAAATCAATATCAAGATCGCCTCTGAATATGTTAACGGCATAATCCATAGTCCCATAGCTTATCTCAATTGCATCAAAACCTTTCCTGTCAATAAACCTGATCAGATGATCAAATTTTTCCGGATAAAAATTCTGCGATAAATCGTGATCTCCGCTTATTTTAATTAAAACCGGAAACAGGCTGCCGCATTTTTCCTTTATCCTGTCAAATATTTCTTCAATAATTTTTGTACCTATGCCTGTATGCTTATCTATACCGTATTTTGTTTTTAAGGTATTCGTTTCTGGAAGTAAGAACTGATGCAGAAGATATCCATGTGCCGCATGAAGCTGAATACCATCGAAACCTGCAGCTTTCGCCAGACCGGCCGAATAAACAAACTGATCAATTATTTCTTCTGTTTGCCTTTCGTTAATTAACTGAGGCTTCTGTCTGAAGTAAACCGACTTTTTTGAAGTGCTGGATAGAGGTTGGCTTCCTGTAACCTTTTTAAGAGTCTGCCTGCCTGTATGAGCTACCTGCATTACAACAGGTGTCTGATACTTATGAATTTCATCTGTTACTTTTTTGTAATGATCAATTTTTAACTCGGAGTCTATTCCTGCCTGTAATGTTTGCATAGCACGTCCGGTCTGGGATATAAAAGCAAATCCTGTTATGATCATGCCTATATTATTTTGTGCCAGAGTTTTATACATGGTGAAATATCTTTTTCCCGGAAAACCATTTTCATCGGCTGCCCCCTCATAAGTTGCAGAACGGATGATCCTGTTTTTAAGTTTTAGTGTACCAATATTATATCCGGTAAATACTTTAGAAGTCATATCTTATCCCTTCACATTTACATGAAAGTTAAACAGAAACCCTATAAAGAAGTAGGAGATCAGGAAAAGTACAACACCAAGAGCGGGATTGAATATCGCAATTATTGCAGATTCTGAACATGCACATGCCCTGAAATTCATTGATAATGAAAAGTACGTGCTTGTGCCAACAGGATTCTGAAAATATAAGTATCCGGTCCACAGCTGAAGACCGGTTGCAAGTAAGCCCAGTTCAATAAAGATCAAATTCAGCTCATAATCCCATGCTTCTATTCCGTAGTAAATTATCATGAAACTGACAACCGGAAGAAAGGAAACTAATAATGCAAGCTTCTGTGAGTCATAAATTCCAAGCCTTACAATCAATGTTTTTTTACCCGCCTGCTTGTCTCCTTCATAATCCTTAAAATAGGTGTATAAGGTCATAAGACCATTTAATAGAGAAACATACATTACTAATAACAGACTGCTAAAGGAAATTATCGATATATCAGATTTTCCCGAGGCCATGAAACTGAATACAGTGCATGCTGAGATCATTAGACCAAAAATAATATTTCCCCATATACCATGGCCTTTTGCATATTCATATACTAAATTCAAAATGATACCTGCTGTCAGGGGAATAATGGCATAAGGCTCAAGATAAACCCATGTAATAATGGTGGCAGAAATCATAAGACATGACGACAACACTACGGCATAAATTGGATTAAGCTCACCGCTAACCATCGGCCTGTCCGGAGCATTGATCCTGTCTTCATTTATTCCAAGATAATCGTTATATATCTGGTTAATCCCCCAGGCAAGGAATAGAATTGTTATTATTACCAACAGTTTGGGAAAAGGCGTAGGTTGATATCCGGCACCTGTATATGAAAGATACTGATAATAAGAGATGCCTATAAGTCCGGCAATTCCGGTAATGAAAGAATAATAAAGCCGCATAGATTTTATATATGCTTTTATAAAAATTAATATTTTACCCCTTTGCTTCATGATCTCACCTTTGCTGCTTATTATTTTTGCTGCTTATTACTTTTGCTGCTTATTATTTTTGCTGCAGAATTCTAATCGAAATTACCCCCCTTAATAACCTCGCTGCCTAAAGACACTATTTTAATACTTTTTTTACATGCTTATAAAAGTCTGCTTCATTACCGCGATCCCAATTACTGGTAATTGTTTCCGATAATTCTTTTGATAGCGGCAGAACATTTATGTTATTTTCCTTTACAATTCTTGTAATGTCTTTTGAACAAACCTCGCAAAGCCATTTATCTCCTGATGTTTTAAACTTTTCTCTCATTCTTAAATAAATCGTATCAAAATCTTCCAGTTTTATATTACCAAAGGAGATATTTAAGAATTCACACGGCTGTACATCTCCCTTTGCATTTATGTAAAACCGGTCGGTGCCGCCTGCTGTACATCCGAACATATCACTCTTCTCATCCAATATCTGTGCGGCTATAAACGGATAATCACGATATTCTTTTGAGTTATTATATCTGTTTACAACCTCTTCAATATATGCTAAATCCTCTTCAGTAAAATCATTGGTGTAATTGCCTAACCAGCCGCCTGACGGCTTCGGCTTTATAAGCTGAATAATTGTTACCCCCAATTCTTT
>JBLNEL010000079.1:0-7044 GCA_050262615.1 Bacillota bacterium | reverse complement strand
TAGGGAAAAACTGGAGACAAATTATTATAAACAGTTTTAATAAAAAATTCATTAAAATTAGATTTATTAATAATTCAACAGGGTATATTTGCGGCAGCAATGGGCTTTTAATGAAGACAGTTAACGGAGGAGAAAAATGGTTTGAAGTAGAAACCGGTACTTCTGATCTGATTTATGATATCGCATTTGCTGATCAGCAAAAAGGATTTGCAGTAGGCTGGAACGGATTATTGTTAAAAACCCTGGATGCTGGTGAAAACTGGACAAAAGTACCAGAGGTTACAAGTAACTATTTGCGAAGAATTAAATTTATAAGCCAGTCTGAAGGGTTTATTGTAGGTGGAAACGGGGAGATACTCCATACTACTGATGGAGGCAGCAAATGGGAAAAAATAAAAAATGAATTTAGTCTGGGGCTTTATGACTTTGATTTCATAGATGAGACAATTGCACTAATTGTAGGTGGGCAGGGAAAGATCCTGATGTCAACTGACAGGGGAAAAAACTGGACAATTACAGATACAAATGTATTTACATTATTAAATGAAATTTCATTGACTCCCAGGAAAAAAATATTTGCTGTTGGTGTAAATGGAACTATTGTAAAGTTATAAGTTTTTAAGTAGAAAATAAAAATAAGGATATAGAATAAAGTGGATAAATTTGTTATAACCGGAGGGAATCCTCTAAAAGGGAAAGTGACTGTAAGCGGAGCTAAAAATGCCGCACTTGCAATTATGCCTGCCACATTGCTAAATGCAGGGGAAAATATACTTTCGAATACTCCTGAAGTCAATGATGTCTATACAATGACAAAACTGTTGAATAATCTTGGAGTTGAAAGTGAGTTTAATAATTTTACTTTAAAGCTTAATACTTCAAATATAACAAGTCAGACAGCTCCATATGAACATGTAAAGAAAATGCGTGCTTCTGTTTATGTTTTAGGTCCTCTTTTATCAAGATTTGGATATGCAAAGGTTTCTCTGCCTGGCGGATGCGCATGGGGGCCAAGGCCGATCAATCTGCATCTTGAAGGTATGAAGAAGCTTGGAGCTGAAATAGATCTGGATGAAGGATATATTGTTGCAAAAGCAAAAAAACTTAAAGGTGCCAGAATCAATTTCGATGTATCCTCAGTTGGAGCTACAGGTAATGTTATGATGGCTGCTACATTGGCGAAAGGAACCACACTTATATCTAATGCAGCAATTGAACCGGAAATAACATTATTGGCCGAATATCTGGTAAAAATGGGAGCGAGGATACATGGTATCAACACGTCAGTGCTTGAAATAGAAGGAGTGGATGAACTGCATAGTGCCGATGTTGCAAATATCCCCGACAGAATTGAAGCTGGAACACTTTTAATTGCCGCTGCTATAACATGCGGGAATGTGACACTTGAGAATGTAGAGCCGAATCATATTAATGCTGTTCTATCAAAACTTGAGGATAGCGGTGCAGAACTCGTTATTAATGAAAACAGTATAAATATTAATTTTGAAAATGTTGGCTCAATTAAACCTGTTGATGTCTTTACATCTATATATCCCGGATTCCCTACAGATATGCAGGCGCAGTGGACAGCCTATATGTGTCTTGCTGAGGGGACTTCAACAGTAACCGATAGTATTTATCTTGACAGGTTTAAGCATGTCCCGGAACTGAACCGTCTTGGCGCTGATGTGGAAATAAGAGAAAACAGTGTAGTTATAAAGGGAGTAAAAAAGCTTAAGGGTGCTAAGGTCATGTCTACTGACCTGAGGGCCAGTGCCTCTCTTGTACTGGCAGGTCTTGCTGCCCAGGGAACCACAGAGGTTCTTAGAATTTACCATTTGGACCGCGGATATCAAAGAATTGAAGAAAAATTAGTAAATTTGGGAGCACAAATAGACAGAGTAGCAGGTGCCGAATATTAACATAAAAGAATTGATCAAATTTCAGTTAAAATGGAATTTTCTTAATGCAGAATTAATAATTCTTCTTGTTTTAGATCTTATACTTCTAAATTTACCATTAACAAATATACTTGGATATGAATATTCTGCTGCAAATGCTTTAATTATTTGTTTTTTAAGCAGCTTGTACATAATTCATCTTTTAAAAAAAGGTATCTTTTCTGAAAAGGAAGATACCTTTTCTTTTGTGAGAAAGTTAATAAAAGATAATTTTCTCTTTATAGCATTGCCATTTTTACTTTCGTTAATATCGGCAATTATTGTACGCAATTGCTCATTTTTCTATGGTACTTTGTTTTATATCGTTCTTACTGTTCCTTCATTTGTAGTAGGCAGTGCACTTGGTCTGATCTGTTACTTCATTATGCCAAGATTCCCAAAGTTACTGTTTGGAGTTATTTTTCTGATCGTGTTAATATTACCGGCAATAGAAATCTATTTTAATCCTCAGATTTATTTCTTCAACCCTTTGATAGGTTATTATCCCGGGACAATATACGATGAATCTCTAAAGATGAGCACGAATATTGTTCTTTACAGAATGCTTAATTTAATATTTTTTAGTGCTGCTGCAGCTTTTATAATCAGATCGATAGCTCATAAGAAACATTTTTCAAATACCTTTGTAATCATTGTTGCAGGAAGTTTAATACTTATTTCCAGCATATTTTCGATTCTTAAAAGTCCGTTGGGGTTTGCCACTTCAGAGGGTAAAATGAAATCGGTCCTTTCCGGGAATCTGGAAACAGAACATTTTTCCATTTATTTCGATAAAAGAATAAGCAGAAAAATAATTGAAAATCTTGCATTGCGTCATGAGTATTATTACCAGGAAGTTGTTCATTATTTAAATGCTGAACCAAAATCGAAGCTTACATCATTTTTATTTTATGATGCTCAGCAAAAAAAAGAACTCCTTGGGTCTGCCGCCGCTGATGTTGCGATGCCCTGGAAGTATCAGCTTTTTATTAATTACGAAAATCATGATGAGACTTTAAGGCATGAAATAGCTCATTGCATTACTGCAGACTTCGGAATTACTCCTTTTAGACTGTCTGCCGGATTTAACCCTTCATTACTTGAAGGAATTGCTGCAGCTGCAGACAACCGCTACGGGACACATACAGTACATTACATGGCTGCATTAGCTTATAATAATGGTTACCGTGTTCCCATTGAAACCATATTCAGCGGGTTCAATTTTTTTGGACAAACATCAACCTTGTCTTATATGTATTCCGGTTCTTTTATAAGATTCATGATTGAAAGGTACGGCATTGAAAGGTTTAAGAAGATCTATCAGGGCGGCAACTATAATGAGGTATATAATAAGTCTTTAAATGACTTAGCTAAAGAGTACTATTATTATATTGGAAGTCTAAGTTTGGCTCTAAACCGTGTTGATGAAGCTAATTATTATTATGGACGCCCGACCATTTTTAAGAAAGTATGCGCAAGATATGTAGCTACAAAGACAGATGATGGATGGAATTCTTTTAGGCAGGGCAATTATTATGAATCAAAAGATGTATTTGAGGATCTATTCAATTATTCTCATTCATATCAGGCTTTATTAGGCTATGTTTACAGCTTAAAGAAGCTTGAAAATTCCTCAATAGCACTGGATGTTTTGGACCAGAATATTGAAAATTTTCACAACTCAGCATATTTCTATGATCTTCAACTGCTTAAAGGAGATTTATCAGTAGAAAATAAGGAGTATTATGCTGCCGGGAATGCATACAGAGAAATCCAAAGGCAGAACCCTTCAAAAGATTATTATTGTCTGTCTTCTTTGCGCGAAAGAATTATAAATGATACTTCGCTAATTTCAAAGTATATAAATGGAAGCGAGTACGATAAATATACACTTCTGAAGAAGCTTAATTCAGATTCTGTTTTTACGGCCTCAGTGCCTGCAATGATTACATTATCAGAGAAGCTGAATGAAAACTATCATGATTTTATCAATTATTTTAAGAACAGGTTGTCTTCTTACAGCTTGATCAGCAGTTATTCAGCACTAAAATTATCAAAATTTGCCCTGAAGGAAAATGATTTGCAAAACGCACGGATTTTTGCTTTGACAGCTCTCAATTATAAGGATGACAAGGATTTTACGGAAATACTTAACCAAAACCTTAAGACAATTGAATGGTTTATGTACTCGTCGGATCTGGTGAGATTTAATTTTAAATGGAATAGCTTTTAACGAACTATTCGGTTAATTTCTTTAGTAATTATTATTTAGCAGGATTGTTTTTTGGATTTTGAAAACTTGATCAATTTTAAAGAATTTTTTTCAGCAAAGAAAGTTTTTCTTGCAGCCTCGGACGCTGCAGAAAAAATGAATGTCAGATTGTATGTTATTGGCGGTTATGTGCGTGACATTATTTTAAATAGAAGTAAAAGTGAGGCCGACTTTCTTGTTGTAGGCAACGGACCTGAATTTGCATCTTTTCTTGCAAAAGAGTTAAAGGTGGGCAAGATATCCGTTTTTAAAAATTTCGGCACAGCACATTTCAAATATGAGGATATGGATCTTGAGTTTGTAGGGGCAAGGAAAGAGTCATATAATCGCAATAGCAGAAAACCGATTGTAGAGGATGGAACTTTTGAGGATGATATAAGCAGACGGGATTTTACAATTAATACACTTGCTGTTTCGCTTAATAAAGAGAATTTCGGTGTTCTTATAGATACCTTTGACGGCTTGAGTGACCTGGGACGTAAGATTATCAGGACTCCGTTAGATCCAATGATTACCTTTGATGATGACCCTTTAAGAATAATGCGTGCAATAAGATTTGCCTCTCAGTTAAACTTTGAGGTTGATGAAACCGTAAAAAAGGCGGCAACGGAGCTAAGGGAAAGGCTAAAAATAATTTCAAAGGAAAGAATTACAGATGAATTTCTGAAGATACTGGCCTCTGATAAACCCTCAGTTGGATTAAAACTGCTTCTGCAGACCGGAGTTATGGAAATCATTATTCCAGAACTGGCCAATCTATCCGGGGTGGATCAAAGGAAAGATTATCATCATAAAGACGTTTTCTTGCATACTTGTATGGTAGTTGACAATATATCTGAAGTAACAGATAATCTATGGCTGAGATTTGCTGCTTTAATGCATGATATTGCAAAACCACTGACAAAGAGATTTGTAGAAGGCACCGGCTGGACATTTCATGGGCATGAGGATGTGGGAGCACGAATGATGGATGAGATATTTGAACGTATGAAACTTCCGTTTACTCATCTTGAATATGTAAAGAAACTTGTAAGACTTCATTTAAGACCAATCGCTTTGGTTGACGAGGAGGTGACCGATAGTGCTATCAGACGGCTGATTGTAGCTGCTGGTGAGGATCTGGAAGACCTTATTAAGCTTTGCAGGGCAGATATTACAAGTAAAAATATGCAGAAAGTTTCAAAGTACCTTGCTAATTATGAACTGGTAATGTCAAAAGTCAGAGAAGTTGAAGAAAAAGACAGATTGCGCGCATTTCAGTCACCAGTAAGAGGCGAAGAAATTATGAAAATCTGTAATATCCCGCCTTCAAAAAGAGTTGGTGAAATAAAAAAGGCAATCGAAGATGCAATTTTGGATGGAAAGATAGCTAATAGTTATGAAGAAGCTTATAATTACCTCCTTAAGATAAAAGACGATTTCATTGCTAAATAAATGTTCAAATGGTACTCTCAATTTGTTGATATGCGTCTCTGACTGAGACAGGCTTCCCGGGAAAACGAGATTTAATCTGATAATTATAATATTTAAACCTTCAGTTGTTAAATGATATCTAATAACTGTCAAAGAAGATTTTCTGTTTGGACGAATTACGATTTATTTAGAAGAAAATTAAAAATATATTGGGATTCCATGTAACTTTTTGATATTGGTACTCGTCCAAAGTTTAAGAAAATCAAAATAATAAGTGATTTTATAATTTTGATGATATATACAAAGGAGAAAAGAATGCGCTTTTATCTGACACTGATTGTTTTTCTAGCTTTATCATTAAATGCATGGGCACAGAAAACAATTACATTAGACCAGGCAATTAAAACTGCTCTGCAGAAAAATACTACACTTCAAAAAACTTCATACAACATTCAGTCCGGACAGGCGAATGTTAAAAGTGCTTACGGAGCATTATTACCTTCACTTGGCATTGGGGGGCAATGGGATTGGAACCGTTCTGATGGTACAACCGGTGCTTTCGTAAATACCTTAGGGCAAGTATTGCCAACATCTTCACAGAGGCGTACATATACTTTAAGTGCCAGATTGAACTGGACGCTTTTTGATGGCCTTTCCAGCTGGTCCAGAGTTGATCAGACTAAAAACGATTTAGAATCGGCAAAATTGAGTTTTGAAAGAGCAAAACAGGATATTGTCTTTAATACTACATCGACTTTTTATAATGTTCTTAATGCAAAGCAACAGCTTAAGGTCAGAGAAGATGATCTTGCATACAATAGAAAGAACCTTGAAATTATTACTGAAAGGAACAAGCTTGGTGCAGTAACTTTAGCAGATGTATATGCACAGCAGGTAAATGTTGGTAATTCAGAATTAGCATTAATTCAGGCTAATAATAATTACGAAACATTAAAGAGCCAGTTTCTGAATTATCTTGGTTTGGATGTACTTGAAGATATTAACCTGACAGATCCTTCTGAAAATGATACTACAAAAATAGTAGAGGGAGAAAGAGTGCTTCAGCAGGCGAATAATTTAAGTCAGATCATTGGGCAAGCAATGCTTAGCAGACTCGATTATAGAAGCTCACAGTTCTCTTTACAAAGTGCCAACAACAATATTGACATTGCAAGGAGTGCATATTTACCTACAATAAGCGCATCTAACAGTTTCGGAACCTCAGCTGATGCAATAAATAATCTGAATGATGCAAGGACATATGGTGCAAGTTTGAATATAAATATTCCAATCTTTTCTGGTTGGGCTACAGAACGAAATGTTGAAGTTGCAAGGGTTAATGCCTTATCTCAGGAAGTTACATTAACTGAAATGGAAAGACAGATAAAAATGGATATCAAAAAGACCTATCTCGATTTC
>JBLNEL010000078.1:0-8778 GCA_050262615.1 Bacillota bacterium | reverse complement strand
GCCGGCAGTCCATTCCAGTCCTCGGTTTCGCAGGTGAATTCAACTTCAATAATAGATGCTTATGGCACTGCAAAAATTCCCGGCGGCAAGACTATAAATGTATTAAGGATCAAAAGGGATGACAGGACATATACGAAAAATTCTTCAGGTCAGGGGGACACGTATTCCAGGGTAATTTCTTATATGTTTTATTCAAAAACCGGGGATTATGTCTCAGTAGTTGTAGGGGATACAACCCAGCCGGATCATGGGGAAGTTGTAGCTATAAACGTCGGCTGGAATCAGTACGCTGCCACAGCAGTCAATGAGAAGACTGCAACAGTTACAACGTTTGAACTTGAGCAAAATTATCCTAACCCGTTTAATCCATCTACCTCAATTAAATATTCTATAGCTGCGGATTCCTTTGTTGAATTAAAGGTTTTTGATTCTATTGGAAAAGAGGTAAAGACACTGGTCAGCCAAAACCAGGGCAGGGGGCAGTACTCGGTAGCTTTCAGTGCTGATGATCTGCCAAGCGGGGTATATGTAGCCAGACTGAAAGCAGGAAGCTATACAAAGTCAGTTAAAATGCTGCTGATGAAATAATTAGCAGAAGAAATAATTGGCAGATGAAATGATTTATTGACAGAAATAATAATATTTTGTTTATTGGCACCTTTGCAGGGAATAAAGATATTTTCCTTGTAAAGGTGCTTTTTTATTTTGAAATACAATTAATTAAAATATCTTTTATATTTAAATTTTCTTTATGAGAAATATTAAGCTAAATTGAATTTAATTTATCAACTTTATAATCTGGTTCGTAATGGAAAAGCCCACTATACTGGTTGAAGCACTTAAGAAAAGCTACGGTAAAAAGATAGTATTTGAAGCATTATACTTAAATATTACAGGAGGCAGCTGTTACTCGCTACTTGGGAAGAACGGTGCAGGGAAGACTACACTTATAAATTGTATGCTTGATGTTATTCCAGCTGATTCAGGGAAAATTTTAATAAACGGGTTTAATTACCAGAGTGACGGACTTAAAATAAAAAGCATAACCGGATCAGTTTTTGAAAATAATCCACTAATAGAGGAGTTTACGGGGGAAAATTATCTCAAATTTGTAGGTATGCTCTATAATGTTCCGTCTGATGAATTGATGCATAGAATTCAGACCATTACAGAATATTTCTTCCCAGATTCCAAGGACCTTAGGCGGAGTATACAGGATTATTCGACAGGTATGAAGAAGAAGCTTGGGGTTTGTGCTGCAGTACTTCACCGTCCTGATATACTAGTGCTGGATGAGCCCTTTTCAGGACTTGATCCTGTAGCTGCACAGATGCTAATTAAGTTTCTTAATTCATATCTGAATGAAAACCGGATCATCTTTCTTTCATCGCATGATCTGGCCTATGTTGAAAAAGTATCTACACACATCGGTGTGCTTGATGAAGGGGCGCTTGTATATGACGGGACGCTGGAGAATTTCACAATGAATGGTGTTAATCTGCTTGATCAGGCTTTACTGAAGCTGTTGAAGTCGGATGAGAACAACCTTAGAAACATTGACTGGATCTGAGGTCTGAAATGAGTTTGATAAGTTTTGTTTTTAAATCACGTCTAAAGTTTTATTTTACCGGAAAAGGTGCACCGAGCAGAATAGCCGGTCTGACAGGATTCAGTTTGCTTGCGCTGTTTTATGGATTTGCATTAGGGTATTTTATTGACTCATCGTATTACGAGAATATGAGTTTCGATAGCCAGAATTTTATAAAGGGCATCAATCTATTTATTTTCATGTCTACTGTCACCAGGGCATACCTTCCAAGTTACAGGCCGAAACAGGATTTTATTTCAGGAGTTTATCCTTTGGTTTTCACAAAAAGATATATGCTGGATCTGATGATTGATTACCTGTTCCCATATTTCCTTGTTTTTCTGTTATTTTTAAGTATGATGAAGGCCAGTTCTTTTGTATTTGACAGTATATATTATTTTCAGTCAATCTTAGTACTTTTATCTGCCCACATCATAAGACGTTTAGTTCAGACAATTGCCGAGAGAAAGATAAAATTAAAATTCATTGAAATTCTGCTGGTTATTTCAGGAAGTGCGGCGGCCATATTTGTACTGCTTCAGAATAATATTCTGGAACTCAGGCATAACATACTTAGTCTTTTACTTACCTTAACTGCCTATATTACTTTTCTTCTGGTGGATTATCTTTTAAGTGGCAGTGTAGTTGAGCAAAAAAAATTATCTTCAGCAGCACTGTTTGAGAAGGGGATATTTAATACATTTTCAACCACGTTTATTTTTAAGAATAAAGCAGCACGTAAAACCATACTGGTAGCCTTTATATTAAAACTGCTTATAATGGCAGTTGATCTTATAATGATGGCACAATATCAGGCTCATCTTTTTAATAATATTTATGTCGTCTGGCTTTATGTTTCCCCGCTAATTCTTTACTCATATATTTACAGCAATACCTGGGGATTTTACAGGAGTTTGTGGCTGACTGTTGATAAATGCACCTCAGGCTTCAGACCGTTATTTAAGATACAGATGAGAATTATGTTTATTCCTTTTCTGGCGGATTTTATGCTTGCTGCCATTTACTTTACAATTACAGGTGTGGATGTAGCGTTCGGGTTTCTGTTTTATTTTATTTCACTCATGATAGTTATATCACTTAGTGTTTATTCATCGCTGGTTTCTGCGCGCTATGTAGAGAAGCCTTTGTCCTTCCGAGCAAATTCCTCAATGGCCTACAGGATAGCAGCTGTTGTGCTGATAATTAGCATAGTTGCAGTAAAGTATTATCCAATTGCAGTATGGGGACTGATATTATATTTAGCAGGATCAGTAATACTGGTCCGGCTTTCATTTACCAGGTATGAAAAATATAAATTTGATGTCTTCGACAGGCTTTTTAAGTCAGGAAGCTTAAGCTGAGTAAGTCAACACTTATACTTCCTGAAACTCCAAAAAAAAGGTTCATTATATCAGAAAGGAAAATCTTCTTTATAGTCAATTTTTTGTTCTGATTTATTAACTTTCGGTTTTTTCGCCGTCAGGTGAACCGGGTTGCCTTCAACGTAAATAGCTTTATAAGGTTTAGCGGGGCAGGCATATTCACAGGCACCGCATCCGATGCATATCTCTTCATTTACTTTAGGTGCTGTAAGTTTTTTATCCTGAATCATGCTTACAGCTTTGGTAGGGCAGTGTTCCGAGCAGGCTCCGCAGTCGGTATTTTCAGTGTATACAATGCAGTTATCCTTAACAAATTTAGCACGTCCCAGCTGCAGAGTCTTTTTCTTCTCGGCGTTTAGAGGCAATATTGCTCCGTTAGGGCAGATATCGCTGCAGATATTACATTCGAAATTACAGAAGCTTTTTTTATAATCCATTTTAGGCTGCATTATTCCTAAAAGGCCATACTCCAGATAAGCAGGCTGAAGCACCTGTGTCGGACAGGCACTAACACAAAGGTGGCAGGCAGTGCATGAACCTGTAAAATGATCTTTTCCCAGTGATCCCGGAGGTGTAACAGGATTTTTCCTGAAGACAGGTACAGTGCTGTCTTTGTAGCTTTTTATAACTTTTTTCTGCGCATAAGTTATTTTTTTTACGCCTATCAGAAATACCGAGGTAGCAATCAGGAAATCTCTTTTACTTAAATTGATCTCAGCAGGTTTTACTTTTTCTTTAACATCCAGACACTGTTCCTGATCTTTACCTTTAAACTGGAGGACCCTGAAATTAATTCCGCTGCCTGGGCAGGATTCAATGCAGTTAAAACAGCTTACACATCTTGAAAAGTCAATATTCTTATTTTTATTATCGATGCATCCAGCTTTGCATACGCGTTCGCATCTTCCGCAGCTTTTACAATTATCTTTATCTATTGAAAGTTTTATTATTGAACACCGTGAGACCAGTCCCAAAAGCGTACCTACAGGGCATATTGAATTACAATAGAGTCTTCCTTTAGTAAAGGACATAAAAGCGATAAACAGAAAGAATGCAGCCGGAAGAATAACAAGCAGGGGGCTAATGCCTTTGAATTCGTAAGGGTAGAGTGAATAATTCTTAAACTGTTCGAGTGTAAATGCTATGGAATTATTAATCCAAACGGCAGATGGTCTTACGAGGTTAGAAAACATCCGGCCGAAGTTGCTGTATGGATCGAGCAGGTTTAGAATAAACATACTCCCCAAGGCAGCGGATAAAATAGTAAGTCCAAGAAGGCTATAGCGCAGGATACTGTAGGGCTTAAACATCCTGAATCGTTTCTTTTTATTTATTTTTTTTGATATCCAGTTTATAATATCCTGCATTGTACCGAGAGGGCAGATGCTTGAACAATATACGCGGCCGGAGAACAATGTCAGCAAAAGAATAACTACAAAACCTGCGGCACTTATACTTAAGATATTTATAAACTTAAATAACGAAGGTACAAACTGCAGGTAAAGAATATATTTATTCAGCCAAAGCGGCAAGTAATTCTTAAAATCAATAAATATCAGAGCAGTAAGGATAAAGAATATTACTGATACAATTACCCTGATCTTTCTTAAATTAGCAATCATTTTCCTTTCTAAATCTTTATTCTATTAATTGAAAGTTTATCCAAATCCATTCTGCCTAATTTCATTTCACCTGCAATCCTGATATGCGGTATATCAGCTGGTTCAACGCCGAAGAGTTTAGCAGCGGCTGCATCAGCGGCAACAATATCGGTGGAAATGATCTGTGATTTCATCAGTACAACATCTTCCCATGAGACTCCGCGGGGGCCATTTTTCTTCATTACATTATATGCATCAACAATATTAAGGTCAGGCTTTTTGAATGTCAGGAAATCGGCAATGCACTGCTGAAGGTCATTCTGATGCCAGAAGCCCCGATCCCAGACGACGCCCATATTGTTTTTCATAGAAGCTGTAAGCTTTGCGGCTGTGTGGTTTTTAAGGACAGGCACATTAATAAAGACATTTGACTGTAGCAGAAGTTCGTGTACCTTATCTTTAGTAAGTCTTTTTCCATTCGGGATCTTAACTTCATGATAATAGGACTCGCTTGCTCCTGAGACTATTTTACCTCCGGCGTCTTTTACGGCCCTTTCAATACCACTGTTGGAATAGCATTTTGTCCAGTTATCGCATGTATGGTCAAATACATAAACTTCCTTTGCGCCTGCATTATAGCAGTGTTCTATTATACGTTTGACCAGTTTGGGATTAGTATTTGCGGCTTTTTCAGGAATTACATCCCATCCGATATTAGGCTTAACCACAACAGTCTGGCCTTTTTTTACAAATCTTTTCATACCGCCTAAAGATTCAATTGCCTTATCGAACATCTGATCGGGCTCACCGCCCTTAATTGCGACCATATCAAACGGATTAGCGGCAAAGCTGCGGGTAGCTGCAAACAATTCTTCGGGTCTGCCTAAAGCAAAGGCTGAACCTGCAGCCAATGATGCAGCAATACTTTTTTTTATAAAATCCCTTCTGTCCATCATTTTATTTATCCTGTAGAATAATTTTATCTGAAAGCTGGTTGAAAAAATGAATAAACGAATGCAATTTTCTGCGTTTGAAAAATACCAATATAATTTATAAAAAGATAAAAAAATATTATATTGGATCATATGAATAATTAACTAATGGAAAAAATATTCCCCTAAGGGTGATACAATGGAAACTGCAATAGCTCTTAAAGGCAGCAAGGTAGATATTAAAAGCATTTTATTGGATATTACGGCACTGGCCTTCATTTATTTTGTGCCGGCATTATCACATTTGCTGAACTTTCCGATATACCTGTTTGAACCAATGAGAATAATGCTTGTTTTATCACTTGCGCATTCAGGCAGGATAAACAATTATGCAGTTGCTCTAACGCTGCCGCTATTTTCATTTCTGATCTCTTCTCATCCGGTTGTAATGAAAACCATGCTTATTGCTTTTGAATTGTGTCTTAATGTGGCTTTGTTCTATTATTTATCCAAGAAGCTTAAGAACAGCTTTTTTGCCATGCTGATAAGCATAGTATTAAGCAAAATGGCTTATTATCTGGTAAAATATTTTATGATCAGTTTCGGTGCAATCCAGGGTGAACTGGTTACAACACCATTTATTTATCAGATTGCGACTACAATGGTCTTCAGTATTTATATTTATTTTGTAATAGGGAACAAACAAAAAAGAGCTTAGTCCTGACAATAAAAAGGTTTCAGACTCTGTCGTCTAAGGAACATCTGCTGATTTAGGTTTGTTAAATACCAGTTATCACCGGGGCAGGGAAATAGTTTTTATAATCAAAGACAAGAAGAGCAGAATCTGGACTTTTCAGTTAAATACAAAGAGAAATTAAAGAACAAAGCAATATTCAGGCATGCCGTCTGGATATTGCTTTTTTTATCACCAGCAATCTTTCCGCAGAAGACGCAGCCTAACAGTCCTGTTTTTAGGGATTATAAACCACCAGACAGTTCAAGGATCTTTAAGAGAGTTGACAATTCATATCAGCTCTGGCAGGGTTTTCTACTGATCAAAGAAGCCAATGATGCCAATCCGCTGGCTGAGCATGAGTTAGGAATCAGGTATCTTACCGGTGACGGTTTCCCGGTTGACACACCAAAAGCAATTTACTGGATAAAGAAGGCGGCTGATCAGAACTTACCTGCGGCAAATTATAACTATGCAATATTTCTTCATAACGGCTGGGGGGTACACTGGGATCCATTCGAGGCTTACAGACGTTTTATTAAAGCTGCATCAAGCGGCATGATAGAAGCTGAATACGTAACAGGGCTATTACTTACAGATAATCTTGTTGTTGCAAGGGATCTGAGCCGGGCCTATAAATACATCAAATCTGCAGCCTCAAAAGGCTTTAAGCCTGCCTCTGAGGTCTTGCGCGAATTTCATAAAAGAGGAATTGGAATCGGTCTGGATTCTTCGCTTGCAAGTAACTTTCAGGCTGATTCACTTAAGGATAATACTTCCAACGGCAATATTGTAGATGCATCCTGGGGTATAAATTATCTTGGTTTTGAAAATGATTCACTGGCGCAAGTTGATGATAAGACTCTCTTAAATGAAGTACTTAAGGCCGGGAAGCAGGAGTTAAAGAACGCAATTGGTCAGGATGCCTCAAAAGGTATTGACAGTCTTTTCAGTGAGAATGAAACCTCACTTGAAGCTCTGCGCAAGGCCGGCGAAGCAGGCAGTCCTGAGGCTTTAACACTTCTAGGGAGGTGTTATGAAAGGGGGTTGGGAGTAAAAAAAGACATTGTGCTTCCTACTGTTGAGTACATAAAGTCGATCAGGCAGGATTCTCCCAAAGGATCGAGGCTACTTTGGAATCTCATGCAGCAAAAGGGATATTTTGATATACTCAAAGCCGGAGTTGACAGAAAAGATCCTGCCTCGCAGTTTGCATATGCTGCTTTAAGTGCACTTCATTTCAGCCAAATGATCACTGAAGCTGATGCAGTTAAGCTGCTTGAAGAGTCTTCTAACGCAAATTATCCAGCAGCTATAGATGAACTTGGTTTATGTTACTTTACAGGCAATATGGTCAGCCAGAATAAACAAAAGGGGATTGATCTCTGGAGAAGATCAGAAAAACTCTCAGGCAGCCGTAATGCACAGGTAAGGCTGGCAGTTGCAAATATTCAGGGGGATCAAAAATATGAAGACCTGAGAGTTTCAGTTAAAAAGCTTCAGGATGCATCTAACGAAGGTTCACTAATGGCTCAGGTTGCTTTAGGGCTTTGTTATGAAAAGGGAATAGGTCTCAGAAAAGATATTTCAAAGGCGATCCATCTCTACAGGCTAAGCGCGCAGAGGGGAAGCCAGGGAGCGTACAGGGCTTTAAGGAGCTTATACGATAATATCAGGCCTGCAGATGAGATATTCAGCATTCATGGTGATGAGTGACTAAAAAGGAAGTTTAAAAAAGAAAAATCCCGGCTTTAGCAATAAAAGACCGGGATTTTTTTATTGATATTTGTTATTTGTTTTTCTGCATAAATAAAGGATCAGAGCCGATCGTTCCATTCAGGCTTTTTAAATAAGCCGGCGACTTGATCTTCTTTAAGTGATCCTCTGCTTTCTCAAGTCTTTCTCTTATTCCAAGTCTGTCGGCTATATCCAGATGACTTGATCTGTGGAGGAAGTTCTGGAGATAAGAAACATGACGCTGCCACAATGAAATATCGCTAAGCTGTTTTGTCATTAATCTATCCATATACCAGTCGCTTGATAAAAGATAATCAAGAGTAAACATTCTTCTTATTTCAGGATCATCCACAGTTTTACCCTGATAAGAGCCTTCGGCCATAATGTGCAGCAGTGCTTTTAACGGCGGGCAGGCCGCTTCGATGCTGCCGTCGTTAAAGTAAGATTTTGCAACTCTCTGCTGTGCTTCACAGATATTGTTTATACCGTCGACGAATGATTCTATATCCTGTGTTTCAGGTTTAAGCATTTCCTGGTTAAACACGGAATTCGGATTTTCGAAAACTCTTCCGAAGTAAGTATGGACGAATTTATCAGTTATTCTGTAGCCAAGTCTGCTAGCCAGAACTTTTTGTCCTTTATGTTCAAAGTCCTGAAGTTTTTCGAGGTATCCTTCGCTGATAAGGAACTTAGGATCTCTTTCACTGACATTAAGTCTGCACCATATTTCAGGTATAAGGAGACTTATATCATGGTCCACTCTGAAGTTAGGTCCAATATATCCGGCGGCTGTTGAATAGGCGTC
>JBLNEL010000077.1:0-12187 GCA_050262615.1 Bacillota bacterium | reverse complement strand
AATAATTCTCCATTTATATAAGTACGGTAGACCGGAAAATAAGTAAGAATTTCTTCTAAGGCTCTTTTAAGCCCATGCATCGTAATATCAATTCCATGACGGTCTTTACTTGAGACCGATTCTACAATAAAGGCAAGCCTTTCGACCTCTCCGGCCATACGCGTCTGTATTATTAAACGCTTCTTATCCCAGGCAACCCTTTCAGCCGGAGTGAGGAAATGTGTAAGGTCCTGATAGATATTTGTAAATCTTCTTTCATTTTCCGGTTTTATAAATATCCCGTTTACGAAATTTGTAAACTCATATCCCGTTGTACCTTCCACAGGCCAAACTTCCGGAAGATCTTCCTGCAATTCCAGAATCTTTTCTACAACAATATAGTTGTGCTCTGTCCGGCTCCTTAATTTCTTCAGATATGAAGTAGGGTCAAATAATCCGTCTACATGATCAATTCTTAATCCATCAATATTTCCTTCCTTCATCAGCTTAAAGATATAGGAATGAATACGGTTAAAGACCTCTTCATTCTCCATCTTAAGAGATATCAGTCCGCTTATGTTGAAAAATCTTCTGTAATTGATCTCTTCATTTGCAACTTTCCAGTAAGCAAGACGGAAATGCTGCTCTGATATAAGACGGTCTAAAAGATCAAAACTCTCGGGTGAATCCTTTCTACCGTTATAGATTTTTAAAGTCTCATCAATAAATACTTTTATTTCATCGTTTTCATTGTATAATTCCCATAGCATGCCTTTTACAAACTTTATCTGCGAATACCTTTCATCAATTTCATCTACAGTCGGAAGTGAACGCAATATGTATAAGACTGCCAGATACTTTATCATGCTAGGATCATTCTTACCAAGTTTATTCCTCAGTGCGCCTAGTCTGAAGGAGAGGATCCCGGAATAGGATTCCATACTGATTGGAAACCTGTTGTCATAGTAGTTTATACTGAAGCCTTCGGCATCGTATGTTAATTTTAGTTCTTCTGATTCCAAAACCTCATGATAGAACTTGCCAAGAAAAGGCGCTAGTACCCTTTGTCTGGCACTTGCATGCGGATGGTTCCATTCTATATCAAAATAGTTATAAAACCTTGAGTTTTGCCCGTTCTCAAAAAGATCAACAATCATCTGATTCTCTGAAGAGTATGCCATATGGTTCGGGACAATATCCTGAATCCACTTTAAACCGTATTTCTTATATTCAGCTACAAGTGCTTCATAATCTTCATCTGTCCCTAACTCAGGATTAAGCTGAGAGGGATCGACCTGATCGTAACCATGACCGCTTCCCTTTGCAGCCTTTAAAATCGGCGAGGCATATATATCCGAGATCCCCAGATCTGAAAGATATGAAATTATTTTCTTTGCAGCATTAAATCCAAATGCCGAGTTAAACTGCAGCCTGTATGTCGACTTTGGAATGTTCATTAACTTACTCTCCTACTTCAAATTCTATTACCTGGGTTTTAATCAATTTTCAACTGCATTGCATCTTCAAGACTATGGATAGATTCCACCCATTTCTTTGCATATTGTGTCCCGCGCTTTGCTTTGGTTTTCATCTCATGCAGATGTTCCTTCGCAACCAGATATAATATATTCTGCCCCTTCCAAAGGTCTAATCCTAAGCCGGCTCCGTTTATTATATGCAGCGTTTCAGCAGCCTGCTGGATCAGTTCAGAATTATTAGGCTCAGCTGCTATCTTTTCCATAAGCCCGGTTATCCTTTTGCCTGCTACATAGCCTAACATTTCACGGTCAAGATTAACAGACCACTTTCTGGCTTCCTCTGATAACCTTTGCAATCTGTCTCTGTCTATCGGATCAGGAGCTTCCAGTACCTTTTTCATATCAGTATTAATAATATACTCAACTGCAGTGCTTATTGCCTTTGGTAATGGCAGTCTGGTATTTATTATAGCGTTCATAAGCGCATAATGATTTTCATATATCTGACGGAATGAGAATTCAACCTCTTCCATTGTCTTCTTTAATATAATATCAAATACCTTTCGGCTTTCATCTTTGAATAAGTGCCATAGTGAATAGCTATGGTTTCCAAAGTTTTTGTCCATAGCAAGTATCATTTCAACTACATTGAATTTGTTAAATGCTTCGGTCATTTCATTTTTCATTGTTTCATATGCTTCATCACTTATGCTCTCCCTTACACCGCCATAGATATTCTGATCGCCTAACGAAATTACGGCATATGTTACCTGGACTACCTCATAGGTGACTTTTGACCTCATCCTTGCCCTGCCTGTTACCATTTTCTGTCTGCCCGCTTCAGCAACATCAAACTTTTCATTAAAGACCTCATAGCAGAAAATGGATGTATCTTCAATATAACTTTCAAAAAGTGTTGATATTGCATAATGTGCTGCTACCCTCAGCAGATCGATCATTGATGGCTTTACATACCACTTGTAGGCATTGGCACCATTGTCTACATCAGGTATATTACTTTTTGTTGGTTCAAGTCGCTTTATGAATTCTTCCTCCAGATCCTCGCCACCTAACTCTTTTAATAGCTGTATGGCCCGTCCGGCATATAATATTACCTGAACTGTCTCAATACCTGAAATTTCATCAAAGAACCAACCGCAGCTTGTATACATAAGCATTGCATGCCGCTGCATTTCAAGATACTTTAAGAGCCTGACTTTCTTTTCATCATCAAGTTCATTTCCATTATTTGAAAATTTTTTGAAAAAATTTTCAATGTTTTCCGGACTGCGGTCAAGTATTACCTTTATGTAATCATCTCTGAGTTCCCAGGGAGCTTCAGTAAAATCTGCAACTCCTTTTTCATATATTGGACCTAAAGTATCTCTTAACCAATCCAAAGCTTCTCTTAGCGGAGCTCGCCATTCCTGTGTCCACCCCGGGCGGCCTGAATTGCACCCGCAGTTGCTTCGCCATCGCTCTACTCCATGCACACAGCTCCATGAAGTATTTTCAATTATTTCAACCTGCATTGTTGGCGGAAATTTCTCCAGAAACTCACCATAAACAGTAATCTTTGCCAGATTATTCGTTTCAATAAAGTTTGTACAATATGCCAGCGCCATATCTCCGTGCTTTGAGTGATGTCCATAGGTTTCACCATCTGTTGCAATATGAGCAATCTGCGGCTGATCATCCTCACGGAACGTTCCAACAAGCCTGTTTGCAAGATTTGCCCCGTCCTTCATAAGATCACCAAAGGCCAGTTCCTGTGAAATCGGTCCGTCATAGAAAAACAGACTTATTGTCCTGCCTGAGGGAAGCCTGCACAGATATGCCATCTTTGGGTCGATGCTTGCATTGCTTACATCTGTCCAGTCTTCTTCACTGTCAAGCGGTTTTACCCTGGCAGCCTGACGCGGAGCCAGAATCGTGAACTTTATACCGTTTTCAGCCAGAATATCCAGGGTTTCATTATCCACTGCAGTCTCTGAGAGCCACATTCCCTCAGGGTCACGCCCAAACCTGTACCTGAAATCTTCTATTCCCCAGATTACCTGAGTCCGCTTATCCTTTGCATTTGCCAAAGGCATGATCATATGGTTATATACCTGTGCAATGGCTGAACCATGACCTGAATACAGCTCCCTGCTCTCAATATCGGCCTGCAATATACTTTGATAAGTATCCGGGGCGTGCTGCTCCATCCAGGAAAATAGTGTGGGACCAAAATTAAAGCTCATTTTCGTATAATTGTTTACTATATCTATCACCTTGCCATCCCCGCTTTGAATACGTGCAGCTGTATTCGGACTATAGCACTCGGCATTTATTCTTTCATTCCAATCGCGAAATGGATATGCAGAATCCTGAACTTCAATGGATTCAAGCCACGGATTTTCTCTTGGCGGCTGATAAAAATGACCATGTATGCATACGTATCTGTTATTCATTGCCTTGCCCTCTCATATAGTGAAAAACTGTACTGACTTATCGTTATATCCTGACTTTTCTCTATAACTTCAGGCGTTGATGAGCCTTTGCCCACCCATCTTTTATCAGACGAATCAAGAATTTTTTTCCACCTGCCTTCAGGCATATTCGCATATGTCGTGACTTCAATATTACTAAAATTCATTATGCAGATAACATTCGCATCCCTGTTTGATCTCTGCATAAATACTATTTTATCTTCTTCCACACCTTTAACTTCAATGCTGCTTCTGTCAAAACTCTCAAGAGCCGCATTCGACTTTCTTAATCTTATCAGTTCCTTATAAAATTCAAGCATTACTTTATGTCCCCCTTTATTTATACTTTCCCAGTTTAATTTCGACTGTTCAAAAGTCTCCTCACTCTGCGGATCAGGTATGTTCCCTTGCCACCTGAATGCTTGAAATTCAGCCTTCCTGCCTGACTGCACAGATTCTATCAGTTCAGGTTCAAGATGACTTATGAAGTAGAGAAACGGAGATTCCTCTCCGTACTCCTCACCCATAAAAAGCATTGGTATATATGGTGAGAGTATCATCGCTCCGGCTGCAAGTTTCTGTGCTTCAAACGGGATAAGCTTTGAAAACCTTTCGCCAAAAGCCCGGTTTCCTACCTGGTCATGATTCTGAATTGAAACTATGAACTGATAAGTAGGCCTGCCTGACGCATCATTGCCATGCTTCCTTTTTCTGTAATTGGAATGGTTTCCTGAATATACATAGCTGTTCTTTAGGGCATCGACTACATGCTCAGTCTTTCCGAAATCCAGATAATATCCGCTGTTTTCCCCTGTCAGTATTGCATGGATTGAATGATGAAAATCGTCAGTCCACTGTGCATCACAGCCATAGCCGCCTTGCTCGCGTGGTGTAATTAACCTTACATCGTTAAGATCACTTTCAACAAAAACGAAACATTTCCTGCCTGAATTGTGATAAAATTCCTCAACCCTTTCGGTCAGCTCAGTAAGAAAATGTTTGGCGCCAAAGTCATATATACTGTGTACTGCATCAAGCCTGAGTGCATCAAAATGATATTGCTCATACCAGAAAAGTGCATTTTCAATAAAATAATTTCTTACCTCATCACTGTATTCATCATCAAAGTTTACTGCCATTCCCCAGGGAGTTTTATATTTATCATGAAAGTAAGGACCGTAATTGTTAAGATAGTTTCCGGATGGGCCGAAATGATTATAAACTACATCTAAAATTGCAGCAAGCCCCTTATTATGACAGGCATCAACCAATTTTTTTAAACCTTCAGGACCGCCATAACTTGACTGTGGGGCAAATGGATATACTCCATCATACCCCCAGTTCCTGCTGCCCGGGAATTGTGACACCGGCATTATCTCAATCGCTGTAATACCTAATTCCTTCAGATAATCAAGCTTTTCTATTGCTGATTCGAATGTCCCTTCTTCTGTAAATGTCCCAATATGAAGCTCATAAATAATGTATTTTGTCAACTGTAATCCTTTCCATTTGCTGTCAGTCCAGTTAAATGAACTGTGATCAACAACCTGCGAAGGACCATGCACATCCATTGGCTGATAATTGGATGCAGGATCCGGCCTTTCAATTTCATTATTTATTACAAAGCTGTATGTAGTACCAGGCGTTACATTTATTGCTTCTGTGACCCAATAATTATTTTCTTTAAGCCTCATCTTGTATGAACGTTCTTCAGGCTTATGTATCTTCAGCGATAACTGAGATGCATTTGGTGCCCAAACAACAAATTCAAATCTTTCTCCTCCGTGATTAATCGGACCAATCTTCATACATCGTTTCCCATATGATTTATAATTTTCTACTTCTTAAAAAGACAGATCGGTAAAAGACAGATCAATAATTTACTCACTTGGCAGCGGCAGTTTCCCGACTGAAACTTTTTCAGCAGAGGATTTTTCAACAAAGTAATTGGAAAGGTGATTTAACCCTTTTAACTGTATAACCATAGTTTCAGCATTTGTACTTATTGCATAATGTAGTTCGGTCATTTTTTTATCCAGCAGATATATCCTTAGCAGGTATTCCAGATCCTCTAGCTTCTCGGGAAGAAATCCAGCGTCTTTAACTATAGTATAATATGACTGTAAAAAAATACTACCCATAAATAACCACCACTGTTCAGCAAAATTTTCCAGCAATGGGACCTGCTCTGAACTTGAGGCCTTGTATTCATATAGTGCTGTATATGATGCATAGTGGAATGACCAGATCATACCGGCTACATCTCTTAAAGGAGATCTTTTGAGTTTTCTTTCTGAAATTGAGGAAGCTGAAGATCCTTCAAAATTGGTTATTACGAAATCCTTTCCTGTAAACTGCACTTGCTCTAAATGATAATTGCCGTGGATT
Source organism: Bacillota bacterium (assembly GCA_050262615.1). Classification (GTDB taxonomy): domain Bacteria; phylum Bacteroidota; class Ignavibacteria; order Ignavibacteriales; family SURF-24; genus JAUZPB01. The sequence continues at coordinate 5,871 of JBLNEL010000077.1, read as the reverse complement.
CGTATTTTCTTTGTAAGTATTTTCTCCCGTAGAAGCTTCTTTAAAAAATTCATCAGCGGCTGCTCCAGCGAAAGCAATTCCTGAGCCTCACCTACTAGATCAGAGGGAATTGAATTAATGCAATTTTGCAATAGCTGAAATGTGCTCTTAATGGTTGACCTGAATGACTGATAAAGCGAACGCTGATAAAGCATTGAAAATGCTTCGGGTGAAAATGCCGGATCATCTGTAAGTGAGTTTAAGGCAAGATGCATCTCACCGGTACGCTTACCTAAAAGCCTTGCCATTTCTGTGTAGATAACCTCTACTACCTCGTTTACTGCAGCTGCTCTGTTTGCGTCCTCCCAATTATAAAATAATGAGGGGATTGTTGAAGCCTCATTTGGATTGTATGTCTTTTTTGTTATTACATTGTCAAAATGATGCTTTACTGCATCAATAAAATACTTCCAGGCGTTTGTCTGATATGAAATATATTCCTTCATTAAACCAAGTGTCAATGGAGGCGCTGACTGCTGAAAATAATTTATGCTGCCGGCATATGGAGGAACATTGCTGAATTCTACCTTGTCTGCCAGTGTTTTTAATATCTCAACACCTGGGTTAATTCCTTCATCTAGTTTCCTGTACTGCTTAATTACCAGTTTTTCCCCGTAAAGAAGGTGTATATTCCTGTGCCTTGAATTCAGCAGCCTCGATTCACCGTAGATTTTTCCTCCGCTGAAAATCCTTTTTATTCTCCGCTCCACATCAGCCCTGAGTTCTCCGGCTTGACCTTTTATGTTCCTCTTCCTGATAAGCATCTTAAGATAATCCTGACGGAAAACATCATCAAAAATCGCATCAATAAGTGTATACTCTTCCTTGCCTGCCTTTATCTTAGCAATTACCGCATTTGGATATTCATAACTGATCTGTTTTGACTTTTCACCTTCAGCAGCTGTGATTGCAAGAAAATAGGTCTCAGGCAGACTTTCAATATAGTTTACCCTTATTAATAAAATATAACTATTGCCTGCCGGGTCCGGAACAGGAAGAACCTCTTTTATTTTGATTTCCTGAATATTGGATTTAGTATTTTCAAACCATTCGGCCCTTTTTATGTAATCAGGCAATACCGTTGTCTCAAATATACTGAGACGCTCTCCTTCAAGTATACTCTTCCAGCTTTTTTTCAGTACTATTTCAGGAACTTTCCTCTGTTCAGTTAATGGAACTTCTTCTTTCTTCTTCTCCAGCTTGAACCAATAATAATCATATGGATTCATTGTAAGCATATATGGAGCATCTTTTATCATGGGGAATTTATTCCTGCTGAAAGCCTCAACCGGAGCATAGCCTGAATATTTTGTAAGGTCTAATTCAGCAACTTGTGCAAATCTGGACAGATTTACCACAACAAGTATTGATTCATCTTCGTACTTCCGGATAAAGCTTAATACCTTTGGATTATGCGGCATTATGAAGTCCAGAGTGCCGCGGCCAAATGCTTTATATGACTTCCTTACGGCAATAGCCCGCTTCATCCACCAGAGCAATGATGTTGTATTCCTTTCCTGCACTTCTACATTGACGGCTTCAAAATGATACTCTGGATCTATTATTACTGGTAAATATAGCTTCTGCGGATTGGTATCGGAAAACCCTCCGTTTCTATCCGGGCTCCATTGCATTGGAGTCCTTACTCCGTTTCTATCTCCCAAATAATAGTTGTCACCCATGCCTATTTCATCACCATAATATATGATCGGCGTGCCGGGAAATGAGAAAAGAAGAATGTTCAGAAGTTCTATTTTCCTGCGGTTATTCTCTACTAAAGGGGCTAAACGCCTTCTGATGCCTAAGTTTATCCTTGCTTTGCTGTCTTTTGCATAAAAACGGTACATATAATCACGCTCTTCGTCTGTCACCATCTCCAGAGTTAATTCATCGTGATTCCTTAGAAACATTGCCCACTGACAGCTCTCGGGAATGGGCGGCGTCTGCTCAAGTATATCAATTATTGGAAACCTGTCCTCCATTTGTATGGCCATAAATATCCTGGGCATTAAAGGGAAATGAAAGGCCATCTGACATTCATCACCTTTCCCGAAGTACTCAACAGCATCTTCAGGCCACTGGTTGGCCTCTGCTAATAACATTTTATTTCTATGCTTTGCCTGCACATGTGTATTTAGTTTCTTTAAGAACTCATGCGTCTCAGGCAGATTCTCACAGTTTGTCCCCTCCCTTTCATACAGGTAAGGAACTGCATCTAGACGCAGACCATCAACTCCCATTTCAAACCAGAAATCAACTACCCTGATCAGTGCTTTTTGGACAGCTGGATTATCAAAATTCAAATCAGGCTGATGTGAATAAAACCTGTGCCAGTAATAAGCTCTCGCCACTGGGTCCCAGGCCCAGTTAGATGTCTCAAAATCTCCAAATATTATCCTTGCATCTTTATATCTCTCAGGCGTATCACTCCATACATAGAAATCCCTTTGTACAGAGCCTGCTTTGCTTATTCTGGCTAACTGAAACCATTTATGCTGATCAGACGTGTGGTTTAAGACAAGCTCGGTTATTACTTTAATCCCCCTTTTATGCGCCTCACGCATAAATTCCTTAAAATCTTCAAGTACTCCATAATCCTGATGAATATTATAGTAATCCGATATGTCGTAACCGTCATCCCTTAAAGGTGATGGATAAAACGGAAGCAGCCATATTATTGTTACCCCCAGACTTTCAATATAGTCCAGCTTTTCTATTAATCCCCTGAAATCTCCTATTCCATCATTATTGTTGTCTCTGTAAGCTTTTATGTGAACCTGATAAATTATTCCATCTTTATACCATAACGGATCATCTGTCGTAAGCATGTTTTCTGAAGGCATATACTATCCTCATCTGTATTAACACAATTTCGAAAGCCTTTGATTTTGAAGTCTATATTAATATCCCGACCTTGCGGCATTAGGAACAAAACCGCCCTGTTTTTTAGTATAAATATTTTATTGATTTAAATCTACTTCGAAAATCTAAGGGGAAAATAGATCAGACTCGGATTCGAAAATCACTAAAAAAATGATTAGACTCGAATTCGAATATCTAAGGGGAAAAAAGAACTGCCTCTAATTAAATCACGCTCCGGCGCAATAGAATTAGAGGCAGATATATTATAGGAGTCACTGAATCATGAAGTCTTATAAATAGTATGGTTAGCTGATTGTAAACGGGTTTTATTTAAAACCCTCTTCCTCATCGTCTTCAAACTCATCATCTTCAAAATCATCATCATCTTCCAGATCCTCATCAAATTCGTCGATATCAATCTCATCTTCATCAATATCTTCGTCTATCTCCTTATCAAGATCCTCATCTTCCAGGTCGTCATCGTCCAGGTCTTCTTCATCTAACTCTTCCAGATCAAAATCTTCATCATCTTCAAGTTCATCCTGATCCGGATTCATCATATCTTCTTCATCATCTTCTTCTTCATACTCATCACGCTGGACCAGAAAGTATAAATTTAGCGAATCCCCTTCAGCCTGAGTAATAATTCTAAAAAGGGTTATTTTTCCGAAACTGCTTGTCTTGATCATATTCAAGAACATTTATCCCTCCACTATTTTACAATAACATGTTTACAGAAATCTGCCTGTAAGGCGTATTTTATTGTATAATATTTTAAACCACTATAACTTAGTTTTTTATGTTCTCCTAAAGTATAAGTTGATGTCTGAATTTTATGTAAAACTTTTTTTATTACCAATGTATCAATTTTACCTACAACTCTCTTCTGCATCTACACTTGAGCTTTTTATAATTTAAAACTTTTCTTCAAATAAAAACAGTAGACAAATAACTTTTTTATATAAAAAAAGCTGCCAGCAACTTTTAACTCTACTGACAGCTTTTTCTATAGTATTCTGATACTAGTGCTAATCACCTTAAGAACTTCATTTTAAGAACATTTACTCTAAGAACATTAATTTCGAGAACATTAATTTCGAGAACATTTATTTTAAGAACATTCACTTTACAAACATTCTGGTCTATCCCGTAGAATGACATCTTAGCGCTATTATTTTCCTACGCGGCATGAGAAATATAGTTTAGAAGATTCTTAACGTTTTTTTGATGCTTCAACATTAATGCTGTTTACAGCCAATTCTGTAAGTTTTTTGTCTGTCTCCTTTTCTTCTTCAAGAGTTTGCTGGAGCAGATCCCTTGCATCTTCATCACCAATGATTTCGGCATATGTTCTTACTGTACCATAGGCTGATATTTCATAATGTTCCACTCTTTGGGCAGAGGCTATGATCAATGCATCCTTTACTTCAGGGTCTGTTGCCTGCTGAAGTGTGTTTTCACCTTCCTGAATAATACCTTCCATCCCCTTGCATTTCTGCCCGGCCGGATTTTCATTCATATTCTTAAAGATCTCCTGTATCCTGCCTATCTGCTTTTTGGTCATATCAAGATGCTCGTTTAATGCATTCTTTAATTCACGTGCCGATGCCTGATTTACTAATTTTGGCAAAGCCTCCATAATTTGGTTTTCTGCACTAAAAATATCCTGCAGTTCATTAATGTAAAGTTTCTTTAATGAGTCTATCTGCATATTATCGCCTCCTTTTAGTTTTTATGGTTAATAATTAATATATTTGATTCGTTCTGAATGTCAAGAGAATTCCCCGCTACTCTCTCCCTCTCTCTTTTGCCTCCTGTAATTCCGCTGCTTCAGAGATCTAAGTAGAATTTTAATCCAATAAAACTTTTTAGAGGATAGTTCGTCTTAATTTATAGTAAATCAAATTATTCTCTATTTATATACAAAGGGGAAAACAAAATGAGACCTGGATATTTTATTGCTGTATTGATCTCTTTAGTTTATCTATCTGCTTCTGACGTCTCTGCCAGAAACTTTACGAACTCTGCCTCATCACTTGAAAATAATTTTTCTAACCGTGAACTAATTGAAAATAATCTCTTTGTTGGACTTGAATCTGATAACCTTGGATTAAGAATTAGTTCGGCACAATTCCTTGGGGAATATAAATCATCGAGGGCAACTATCCCATTGATGAGAATGCTTCATAATGATAAGGATGAAAATGCAAGGATTCAGGCTGCGTGGTCTTTAATGAAGATCGGTGATGGACGAGGCATTTTTATGGTTAAACAGGCAGCCAGATTTGACGATAGTCCAAGAGTAAAAAGGATTTGCAGAATATTCTATAATTCTTTGTCAGAAAAATAATAAACTGTTAAAATAAAAATGCTTATTTATAAAGTACTTTAACTTTAACCTCCTTTTTAACAAATGCTTTTTTTGCTCTTTTATCTTTTAGAATTAAAAGAAGTTCTCGACCTCGTCAAGCGTGAATATTACATCTTCTTTTCCAGCTTCGCAATCCAGGGCAATATTGCCCTGGTCAAGCGGCAATACAAACTTTATTTTGCCTTCCCGGTTCTTTTTGTCGTGCAGCATGACATTGTAAAGACTTTCTTTATCTAAACCCTTAAAGTTGCTGCCTGGATTGAAATCTTTAAGAAAACTGCTGAGAAGGATAAAGTTTTTCCTGGATAATAATTCTAACCTGTAGGATAATATCACTGCACAGGCCAATCCGATTATTACTGCAGCTCCATGTTTTATAGAATATCCCATCGTACTTTCATAACTATGCGCAAATGTATGTCCAAGATTAAGAATTTTTCTTAAGCCTTTCTCTTTCTCATCACTTGAAACAACTGAAGCCTTGATCTTTATGCACCTTGTTATAACTTCCTCAAGAATTTTCTTGTCACGCTTTAATAACCCACCGGCATTTTTTTGAATAAATGAAAAGAAACTGCCTCCGGAGATTAATCCATACT
>JBLNEL010000076.1:0-5155 GCA_050262615.1 Bacillota bacterium | reverse complement strand
ATTTTAATTAAAGGTAAAACTTATTTAAATATTTGTCAAGAAATTTAAATAAGATAATGACTTATTTAAAATATCTGAGAAAATTTTAATTAGCTATGCGGTTATTTAACTAATTTAGAGTTTTTTAAATTCGATAAGTCAAGGAGGTCAAAGCTCAATTTTAAGGGGCAGCCCTACGGATATGAAAAAGCCCAAAATCAGACGATTTCGGCCTTTCTTTTTTGTTGCGGAGAGACAGTCCCGAAAGCTATCGGGATCCGGATGTTCAAAAAACCTTGCTGAACCCGGATGTCTGGACTTATTTTACATTTTCAAGATGGCTTAGAGAGGCGACTCCTTATTAATTAAGGCTTTAAGGACAGGTTCATTCCATTTATCCTCATTAATGTTATAAAGAATAAAATCAGAATCAAACTGCCAGTAAGCCCAGCTCCAGCCCATTTGTTCAACTGTCTTAGTAAGAAATGACAGGTAACGTGTTCTGGAGCCCATATCAGCCTTGTCATAAACTCCAAACTCTCCTAAAAATAATGGTTTGTGATTTTTCTGTGCCCATCGTTGGGCTATATTCAGGTCTCTGACCATTTCTTCCTTTTCCTTATCTGTTGACAGCCATTTAACACCTGTCTTGTCCTTGAATTCTTCTGCCCAGGCTGCTCCCTGATGAGTAAATGACATTGGCAGATAGAAATGCACGGTCACAATGATATTCCTGTCATTTTCAGGTATTTGCAGCTTTTCAAGACTGAATATCGAATTCCAATGGCCTGGTCCTATTATTACTGTTCTGGTGGGATTATTCTGGCGTATAATGCTTAAGGCTTCTATCAGATAATCATTCCATAGGGAATCTGTAAGTTCACCGAAGGGCTCATTTAATATTTCAAACATGACGCTTTGAGGTGCATGGCTGAATTTATCAGAAATCTGCCGCCAGAATGCAAGGAACATTTCCTTTTTTGCTGCGGGATTTTTTGACATGGGTTGAAATTCGTGCAAGTCCAGAATTACCTGGAGCTCATTTTTCAGCGCGTTATCAACAGCCCAGTCCAATGTTTTCAGAAAGTTATCCTTTAATTGATATGTCTCTTTATCCATAAATCGGAAGGCGGAAAGATTTATCCTGACCGATTGCAGTCCGGCTTCTTTTATTAATCTGAAATGTTTTTCCTTAAATCTTGCTGCCTCCGGTGAATTCCAGATAGGATCATAGCCAATTATATTGACTCCGCGCCCCAGCCTTTTATTTTGTTCAAATGGATCTGCCGAACTCTGAGCCTGTATAAAACCGGAAAACTGAATAATAAAAAATAAACCTAAAATGAAGTCTATGAAATTTAGTCTTTTCATTGTTATTCCCTGTTATGATTACCTGATATATGTAAGATTTAAGGCAATAAATATGTTGAAAATAATTCTGAAAATCTATTTTAGAATAAGGGACACTGCGCAATGTGGCCAATTATACTGGATTTTTCTTGGTTTAGTGAAGATACCTTTTAATGGATTTAGAATAATGTTACATTTAATTGAATCCGCACAGACAAGATTTTGAGCAGACAAAGCTAACTGCCGCCACTTGACCCCATCTATCAGGTGTTTTTCGAAGGGAAATTAAACTCGGTAAAGGAGAAGGTTATTTAAGTGAACTGGACCGTTTCTGGAAATTCGCATCCGAACGGCTGATTAAGTACAGGGGAACAGAAGTATTTCATACTATTCTTAAAAGAACTTGAGTTCAGATATAACCACTTAAATGGCAATATGTATGATGAAATTGCTGCGAAATTGCGCTGAGTTTTGAGTGGTTACTTATGGCCTACGCCTTGTAAAATTCCGAACACCATCAAAAACCAGTGTCCCAAAAGTGTCCAGGACTATTTTTTTATCTGTTTTATTGGGAATATCGGGACTGTTTTAGGACAGTATGAAATGAAAAAAGCCCAAAATCAAATGATTTTGGGCTTTTATTTCTGTAGCGGAGAGACAGTCCCGATAGATATCGGGATCCGAAAGTCCCAAAATCCCGCGAATTCAGCTTAAAAACGCACTATTTGTAAAGTCGGTGACTAAATTGTGACCAAGAGGATTTTAGAATTTTCAGGCTGCTATTTCGATCCCTTCCTGCCTTACAACTTCTATAATCGGGGACATGTCATCTGTCTGGAATCTTTTCTCTCCAACGGCAAGGGGTTCTATTCTATGATTTGTCCTTACTGTCGATAGCCAAATAGCGGGCATGTACTGGTCTGTGTTTCCGTCGAAGAGCGGAGAAACAAGCATTACATCAATATCGCTGTCCTCTGTAGCGGTATTCCTGGCCTGACTGCCATAAAGAAAACACCTGGAAATGAATACTCCTTTCTCAGAGAGCTCATGCAAATATTCTCTTACAATATTTACAATTTCTGCACTAGCCATTCTAGTAATTCCTTTGAATGAATTCAGGATTTATCAGGTTCAACTAATGTATAACGCGTGTCTGTCAATAAAAGTACTTTGGAGTCGAAATTTTCAAGATCGATATTTTTCAGAACCAATTCTAATTTTTCCCGGATATTGAACCTATTCGGCTGGCTAAAATTAAAAACTATGATTCCAAAATGTTTTGAATGCAGGTAAGGAATAGTATGGAAAAAATCTCTGTCAGTCGTAAGAAATATTGCCTCTTTCTGCTGAGCAAAAGTAAAAATCATCTCGTCATCAGCACCTTCATGCTCAGTACCTCTGATGTCAAACGCTTCATGTCCCAGTTCCAGGAGCAGATTACCTGAAGATTTAGGGAAGTTTTCATCCAGAAAAAATTTCATGATGCTAACTTATCGTATGGAAGGCTTTCGAATTTTGAGAGCTGACTGCCAAATGCCAGGGCTGAAAAAACATCTTCTTTTTTTATGTTTGGATAATCTTCCAGCACCTCTTCAATGCTCTGTCCGGCAGCCAATGCACTTAGAATATTGCTTACAAGAACCCTAGTGCCGGTAATTACGGGTTTCCCATGGCAGATTTCAGGATTGATTGTTATTCTACTGTCCATTATAAATTCCAATTATTTTTATGATTTAAGATATAAAACAAACAAGCAATAATAAAGATAAATTTCAGTAAATGCCTATCCTGCATACCTATGTCACTATTCAAAGGAGTCATACATAGGTGGGGAGGGCAGCATAAAACGAAAAAAGCCCAAAATCGCATGATTTTGAGCTTTCTCTTTAGGTGCGGAGAGACAGGGATTCTCCGGATATTCTAAAAAGCTTCGAATTCAGCTCAAAAACGCAATATTTTAAAAGTCAGTGACCAAATAGTGACCAAGAGGTTCTAAATATTATTAAGCTGATTTTGAGAATGCCTTTGGAGCCGGGGCTCCTCTTAAAAGTCCTTCGGTTGAGAGGTCCTCATCCAATTCAGGCCAGTGGATTCCATAGCCGCCGCCGGCAACTTCCCATTTTGAGAGCTGTTCTTTTGAGGCACTGAAGAGCCTCGGATACCATGCAAGAGGAACAGAAATAGTCCTGCCGTCCATCAGGTCTACGCTAAGCATCTCATCCTGAACTCTTACATCTTTTACTCTTTCGTCTGCCTGACTAGATAAAATACCCATTCCATTTCTCCAGCATAAATGACTGATTGTCCTGAATTATATCCTGTATTACTCTTAACTCTTTTGCATTAAAGCCAATGTCCCTTGCGAGGCTTACCGGATCCAGCCAGAATTTCGCCGAATTGCCGTCCTTATCAACATGAATATGCGGAGGCTCAGTTGTCTCATGACTGTAAAAATAGAACCTGAATCCATCAACCCTTAATACAGTTGGCATTTAGTTTTTCATAATCTTATTACTGAAATATAAGGCAATTAAGAGCTTTTATGCAACTGCCATATCAACTTATAGAATCAAGTAAATGCAACTCAGGAATTAGATACAGCTATTTTTACAGATTATTCAAAATTTAGAGAACAGAATTTTGAGTACCAATATTCCAGGTATTTTGAAGGATCATTAAAATTCTGCTCAGTTAAATTCATTAAATATTCTTTAGCCGTTTGTTTTTCCTTATCTGTACCTATCCACATTATTCCAACAGCATTAAACAACTTGATATGATTTACTACGCCGGGCCACAATTGGTTATTCCACTGATCCCTGGATGGAAGAAATTCCACAAATGTAATTCCGGGACCAAATCCCAGTGCGGCAAGTGTTTCCCTGTAATCTGTGGATTTGGGATTATCATTAAGCCGGCTAAATAGTTCTTGGGAAAATAGTGTGTCCGAAAGCCGATCAAAACCAAAATCTTTTTTGTTCACCAGCCATTGTTTGTAGTCGCCGATAAACTGGAATCGTTTTCCACTCATCAGGGAAATTGCATCCAGCACCAATTGATTATCAATGTTCCTATGATAAACTTTGCCATATTTTTCGGATGCCTTCCAAATCTTATAAAACCTTTCCAGATTATTTTCGGTAAAGATATACCTCAAAGGAGTTGGTGTTTTATGGTACTGGAAAATAACTATCGCATGATCATAGCCATCAGACTTTAATTCTTTTAAATAAGGGCTGTTACTATTCACTAGAAAGGTTTCAGCAGATATATTTTTCAAGTCTTTATCATCAAAGAAATCTCTTCTTAAACAGAACTGGTTGTAAGTAATGACATTGTCCTTTCCGAAAACGTCCTTCAAATATTTGGATAGAAAATATCCGTTGTTTTCATCTGCAGTTAATGTGCTGGTGGCGGGGAGCTTGGATGTATACCCACAGTTTAGGTGAGCTGCCCCGTAAAATATCAGCAATTGTTCCTTGAGATGGGCTTCTTTATACTTCCTGATTCGGTTCATCAGGTCCGCATCTCTTTTATTAACAAACCACAGGTCCTTCTCCCGGGTGGTACGTGTGTAGATGATTTCTGGAGGAAAGTATTCTTCAAATCCTTTAACTGCAATTTTATCCTTATAGGTTTTAAGCAGGTTTTTAAGATTAGCAAAGAAGTATAAATCTTCAATTGTAGACTCTTCGAATCCGGAATTTAATACTTCGTCAATGCTGTCTTTCTCAACAAATTTATAGAATGCATTAATATCAGCTTCACTTTTTTCAAGAATAACGGTCAAATGATCATCGGCTTGTGAAGCGGCAGCCCATTTTTT
>JBLNEL010000075.1:0-7833 GCA_050262615.1 Bacillota bacterium | reverse complement strand
ACTAATTATTTTAATTCTTCAAATTTCAAATATAGCTGAAAATTAAAAACTCAAATATACCGATATATAACTTGATAAATAATTATAAGCAGAGTCATCTCTGTAGGTCCCTCCGGCAGACAATATTGCACTTAAAGTCAGGTTCCTAAACGGCTTATAAGATAAATTGCCCGATATCTCACGAAGGATAAAATCACTGGCAGGAACATAACCTACCTTGCCCCCCAGGTTCAGTGAATAATCATCTGCTTTGTTCAGATTCCACTCAGCCCATATACTATGAGATTCAAAATTGTGAGGTGAATAATAATAAAAATCTCTGTTAAATTTAAGACTTAAAGACCTGGCATAATTTATAAAATTATATTCATAGCCGACAAAAAGCTCCGGCATGAACTTTCTTGCAATCCTGAACTGGAAATCATTGCCGGCATTTCCATCAGTTAATTTCAAATAGCTGAAATTACCTGAGAATTTAAGACCGAAACTGCTCTGGTAAAAGCCTGAAAACCTTATCCGGTCAACTGTAATTCTATATTGCGCCTGATTTCTTTCCATAAGGTTTACTAGATAAGGAGAATAGAGTAATAATCCGGCATCAGTTTTTTCATAGTCTGCTGCTATTGAGTACTGCTTTTCCTTCTCGAACTTCACGCCTGCATCAATTACTGTCCTGTTCTTTGAACCCTGATATGTCAGATTACCCATTGCATAATACATCGTCAAAATTTCTAAAGGCTTCAGGTAAACCCGGCCTTTTAAAGAACTGAAGTTCCTTCTTATGCTGTACCAGTCGTAATCTCCCTCAAGTGTACCTCTGGAGAAAGAAGCCCCGACAGTTAAAAAGCTTGTCAGACCCAGATCAATTGTTCCGGTCGTGCTTTTTAATTGAAATCCCAGATTATCCCAGTAATATGCAAACTGCGGTAATATCCCTATATAATTCGGGAAAGTGGCAAGAAAACCTCTTAACCCTGTTACGGGAAGCCAGCTTATTCTCTGTTTTATTAAGGCTATCTGAGTCGAATCAGTAGTTTTTTCCATCATATTTTCAAGAACATTTCTTGATTCTTCATATTCCTTCATTTTCTGATGGGCTTCAGCAAGATATAACTGAACTTCAAAATTATCAGGAGCTTCTGTATGCAGTTTTTTAAATTCACTTAATGCAACAGTTGAATCTGCACCCCACAAATATACTTTTGCCCTTTGAAGAGCAATATCAAACTCGTATTCCTGACTTACTAGCTGATCATATATTTCAACAGCCTTAGCAAAATTCTTTGCGCAGGCATTTACATCTGCATACTCAGCTAATACAAGTCTGCTGGGGTTCGGGGTTTTTGAAAGGTATTCATTGTATTTTTCAAGCCCTGCCTGACAGTCGCCATTCATCGACAATGTCCTGCCTTCCTCCAGGATCTTAAAAACTTTTGTCTCTTCAATTCTCAGCGTCTGAAATTCAAAATATGACTGGAGTTCCTTAACATTGTTATTTTCAGGGTTGATGGATTTTGCCTGCTCAAGAAACTCTTTAGCAGTTTCCATGTTTTCGCGTTTAATATTAAGAGAACCTAAGGCAATAAGAGCATCAATATTGTTTGGGTTTTTTGCAAGATAATTTTTAATATAGGTCTCTGCCAGATCAGGATCCTGGTCAGTCCAGACTGCTATTTGCCCCCGCAGAAACTGATAATCAATATTATCCGGATGTTTGGTCAGTAAAAGATTCATCTGCTCATTTGCCTTTTCAAACTCACGGTTCCATGCAAGTATTTTGGCATATAAAAACCTTACATCTTCAGCGTCACTGTTTTCGTTGTTTGAAAAGAATTTTTCGAGAATACTTATTGCCGGATCATAGTCGTTAAGGTTAGAATATTGATTGGCAACCTTCAGGACTGCTTCCCTGTCATTCGGATTCTTGGCTAGTCTTTCATTATATTCAGCTAGTTTTTTCTTATACAGTTCATTTCTATAAGAAACCACACTGTCGAAAATGGCCTGGTATTTTTCTTCTCCGGAATGCCTTGAAACGAGGATCTGCGATTGCTGATACGCTTCTTCAATTCTTTGGACCTTTAAGAGTTCATTTATCAGAAGTTCGCGCGTATTATCATCTTCCGGTTTATGCTTAACTATTCTATAGTATTTGTCAATTGCATATTCCTGTGGTTTTGGAGCTTTTTTGTAACGTGCGGTTGTATCAGTCCATTCAAACAGATAAGGCTTGCCTTTAGCCTGATCGAGTCCATCCTGAGCTTCTTTGAAAAAAGGTTTAAGAGCAAGGGCATTTTCGAAAGCCTTGATAGCAATCTTATTTTTCCCAAGCCACATAGTAAAAAAACCATACCTGGACCATAATCTCTGATCCTGTGGGTAACGGTCTGTATATGTTTTTAATATCTTCTCCCCTTTTACAATGTGGTTATTGTGTGCCAGTATTTCAGAATATCTTATAACCTCATCGGGAGATGCATCCTCACGTTTAAGAAACTCATCATACCAGGTTTCAGCATCCTCCCATTTACCTAAATCCTTCATGCACTTACCGATTTCCAGGTAATTAACCCCGGCATTGGCATTAATTGCAATTTCACGCCTGTGTCCTTCAATCTTTTTATAAAGGGCCGGATACCAGGCTTTTTCTACTCTTGCAAGGTTTTGCTGTATTTCTTTATTATTAGGTGCAAGTTTAAGAGCACGTCTTAAATCGAGAACAGCTTCACCGAACTGGCCTCTTTTTTCAAAACATAAGGCTCTCAGCTTCAGACCTTCTGCCTGGCGGGGATTTGCAGCTACGTACTTGTTCAGCAAGTCAATTGCTTCTCCAAATCTGCCGTTGCGGATATGAACAAGCGACTCCCTTTTTAATTGCTCTGATACGCCGCCGCTCTGAGCATACGAGGCCTGCATTAAAGCCAGTACAAAGAAAACTGAAATTAAAAAGTATTTCATGAATATGGATTTTGTCTGTTGTATATATCAAAAGTATTTTTTGTGCTCCTGTTTTCACCCAACACATATTGCATCAGTGACTCGGCATTCTCAACTTTTTCATCTATTTCAATTGAAAGAACCGAAATATACTGAAGAATATTTTTAATAGATTGTGGATCATTTCCAGGCAGATTACTCTGCAGTTTCGAGATAAGCGAAGGTATTGCCTTATTATCGCTTCTCAATAGTAAAACTATCACCTTGTCATCACAAATACATATCTTGTCTTTCTTGTCCGTTGCAAGCCTTATAGCATTCTGAAGCTGATTTATTGTAAGTATCCCGCTCCTTTCAGCTTCCCGGTCAAGCTTAAATGAAACGAGGTTGAATACCTGTCCGGTACTCTTATATAACGCTATCTGATTATTTAGCAATAAGAGAAAATCATTGTATTCATATAGATTTGAAAATGAATAGGGCTCAGATGGAGTGCTTTCAAAACTTGCCAGCGACATATACTTGGGATCCTGTACCTGCTGTGGTCTTAATACCTGAGCCTGTGTAGGCAGAGAAAAATGCTGTATTGGAACGGCAGGCTTAAAATCTGTTACTACACCTTTGTATGGTTCAATCATATAATTTGCTGAGAATTGACCCTCAGTATGTCCTACATTTGGAGTAATTATCATTTTACCAAGCTGAGTTCTGGCATCAGCAACAAGGGCTTTTTTCTGCAGGTATATTGTAGCTGTTACCAGCTGCCCAAGAGAATCCACAAGCGACTGTGCAACCGGAGTAGCTGGTTCCCCTATTATAAACATGCTGGTAATGTCTTTCTGTTCATTGTTCTCAAGAGTATGCAGAAAAGTTTCTCTTAAGAGTTCATGATTCGTAAAGCCAATATAAGGCGTTATCTCATCAAATATAATTCTGCTCGGGGCAAATTGATCAACTACGGTCGAAATATCTTTCAGGTATTCCACAAGATATTCATCCGGATTCCTCAGATCATAAATATCTGCAGGAGGAGCTACGCGAACTACAACTATAATGTTCTGGTTCATATAGCTCTGCAGATCAAAATTAATTGAGGCTGCCTGAATCATCAGGTCCTTCGGTCTCATGTTGGTGAAGTATAAACATACTTCCTTGTTCTTTACTGATTCCATTGCATACTGCAATCCGAGGAGCGTTCTGCCTGACTTCCTTGGCCCTATAAGCAGATACGTTCCACCTCTGTAAAATCCGCCCCATGCTTGATCAATGAAGCCTATGCCTGTCTGTACCAATGGTATATTACCTTTCATCGTTATCCCAAAGTTCTTTAATTAATAAAAATTGCAATTTCTGTGCCCCGATAAATATCAAAATTTCAACAAAAATTAAGTGCAGAATTATTTACTTTGACTCATTTTGAGAAAACAAAAATAAAAAGTTTCAATTTAATACATATGACAAACTTTGATCTTCTGGCTTTAGGAGTAAATATAAGACATGAGAAGCAAGAGGGACTAAAAACAGGTCAGCAATACTTAGGCATCAATTCAAAGCATTAAATATATCTGACAAATCATTCTATAAATAACATTACAACTTTAAAAATAAAAATCAAGATTATTTAAATTTATTTTTTAAAATATATACTTTTTTTCAAAAATATTTCAATCCCTATGCTTTTTATGCCATAGAGTCTCGTTTTTTTAAGTAAAAATCATTACAAGATCATCTGAAGGCATTATAATATTACTTTCTGTTTGAATAATAACCCATTACAAACACAGCAGTTGCATTTGCGGCAATTGTCGGTTCATTAGTAATAAAATCCATTCTGTCATCATGGTAAACAGCATTGTCTGTCTGGAACTGTTTCAGCTTATCATTTTGAGCAAGCTTTATTTTATAACCCTGAAGTTTATCCTTCGAGACTGGCCCGGCAGCAACTGCTCCGGGTAAATAACCATGCTTAAAATAAGCTAACTGTGAATGAAAATTCCTGGGGTATATTGTCCCTACCCCCTGAATAAAGCTTATCCCCCACTGGTTTTTCCCTAAAATATAATCCCGCTGAAATATACTTAACGAATCAAACGAGGAGTCACCGGTAAGGCGCTTCCATAGAATGGCCTGAAGTGCAGCACCAAGGACTGCATTATTCGATCCCCAGCTGTTTTCAGCTGCAGCACCAAAAAGATCCTTGTTCTTTTTGTCATTAAAAAGTTTAATGTTTTCAAATATATAATTCTTAAACCTGCTGTCGACCGAAGCTAGCCGGTAATGAGCATACGAATTTATATCGCCCCAGCTCCACCAGAAGTCTGATCTTGCACGGTCGGCAAGATTTTCGGCATCTGAAAGATAATCTCTATTTCTCGTTGTCAGATATAGTTCAGCAGCAGCCAGCGCAAGCTTCCCGGCATATTTGGTGTCCTGATACATTCCGCTTTGAGTTTTGTCCAGATCAGGTACACTGTTTCTTAAAGCATAAAATTCCTTTGCCACCTTAAGACATTTATCAGAAAATTCATTGTAGTGAAGCCTTTCTTTCCAGATCCTTGCAGCAAGAGAAAGAGTGGCCGAATATATCCCGATTACATTTTTCCCTATTCCGGTAAATGCAGGTCTGTCATTTGCCAGCTGATCACTCTCAGGCAATCTCCATCCCTGATCATGATCACGCATATCCTGAATCTGAGTAACGAGTTTGTTTTTTGCATAATTCAATCTTAAGAGCCAGTCCAGACCTGTCTTCGCCTCTTCAAGAATATCAGGCACATTGTTTTTGTTGTTGTCAAAACCAAATCTTACCGGATCAAAATCGTAGGCAAACATTAATGTATATGTAGTATAGGCAGCAGTATTTAGAAATTTCACATAATCCCCTGCATCATGCCACCCTCCGGTCATATCCACTTTCCCCATCTCCGCTTTTGAACCATTCATCACCCGCGAGGCATCATCAGGATGGCAGACTGAATGCTCAAGTGGATCTGTATAACCGCACCTTTGAACTCTGAAGAACATCATTAGTGAATCAACAGCAGCATTATAAACATCCTGGCCGATGCGGAAGATTATCGATTTTGCCCCGTCAACTGATAAATAATAACGACCATTGCTTTTTATTGAAGAAAAGTCCGTTAAATACGTAAACCTGAAATTCTGATTACCGGTTGATGATTTCTGCAGCATCCCTGAATATACTGTCTTATCAGTGCCGTATTCTTTAACGCTGAATTGTTTGCCATCAAGTTTTTTATTAGATAAAACGACACCTGTCTTCAGATCACCAGGTATAAAACCAAGTTGATTTACTCTAATATAAACAGGCTGTGCCGCACCTTCATTTATA
Source organism: Bacillota bacterium (assembly GCA_050262615.1). Taxonomy (GTDB): domain Bacteria; phylum Bacteroidota; class Ignavibacteria; order Ignavibacteriales; family SURF-24; genus JAUZPB01. The sequence continues at coordinate 1,544 of JBLNEL010000075.1, read as the reverse complement.
AAAGCTAAGGCCAGCAAAGCCAAAATAAACAGAATAATACTTTTCTTCATAGTGCCTGTTGAGTTATTACGCTTACGCTATTTTATAAAAAAAAGACGGGCTGGAATCCCGTCTTTTCAAAACAAAACTTATACCTGATCTGTTTATGATAACTTTGAAATTCCTATACCCGGACGATCTGTCAATGTAACTTTACCATCAACGATCTTTGTCCCATCATAAACATCATTACTTATCAGTAAAGCTCCATCCAGGTCGGCCCAGTCAACCATTGGTGAAAGCTGAGAAGCCGCTGAAATTGCACATGAGGTTTCAGTCATACAGCCAATCATCACTTTCATCCCTAATGAACGGGCAAGTGTAAGCATCTTATGAGCCTCACGCATTCCTGTACTCTTCATCAGCTTTATGTTTATTCCTGAATAAACACCTTTAGCTTTTACTACATCCGGCAGCCTCTGAACTCCTTCATCTCCTATAATTGGAAGCGGACTATGCTCGGTCAGCCATGCAATATCATCAACCTGAGTCTTCGGCATCGGCTGTTCAACAAAAAGTACATTCTTTTCGTTTAGCCAGTGGATCATATCAAGTGCATACTGCCTGTCTTTCCATCCCTGGTTTACATCTGTCGTAAGAGGTGTGTTTGTAACTGAACGGATTGTCTCAATCATTTCTTTATCATTATCACGCCCAAGTTTTACCTTAAGCACTTTGAATTCAGATGCTTCTTTTGTTTTCTGTTTTACAACTTCAGCCGTATCAATTCCTATAGTATAAGTAGTATTCGGAGTTTTCTCTTTATTAAACCCCCATATATTATACCACGGCTGCTTCATCAGTTTGCCAAGAAGGTCATGCAATGCAATATCAACAGAAGCTTTTGCAGCCGGGTTCCCCGGAGCAATTTTATCAATATCAGCAAGAATATCTTCCAGTTCAAATGGATTTGAATATCTGCTCATATCTACTTTTGAAAGAAAAGACAGTACAGTCTCATGTGATTCTCCCAGGTATGGAGGCATCGAGGCTTCACCATATCCGGTAACACCTTCATACTCAATCTGAGTAAGAACAACGGGTGTAGTAGAACGTGAATTTGTAGCAACTGTAAAGACGTGCTTCAATTCCAAAGTATAAGGTTTAAAAGTTAATTTCATTTTTCCGGTATTCATAGTATTAATATATTTATTTGCAAAAAGTTTACTTCCAAAGCCCCCTAGCAGAGTAGATCCTGCTGCAATCATCCCTGTAGTCTTGATAAAGTCTCTTCTGTTTTGTTTCATTTATGGACCTCTAAACTCAAGTTTATGTTTTTTAATTGTATAATACCATTTTTATCTAATGAAGTAAGAACTCTTTTGGCTCTGAGAAAAGTACTATATCTGTATTCACTGAAATTTTCCTTTGTCCTGTCAAGGCTGTTTATACGTACTCTGCCTGAAGAGTGAATAAATTCACCATTGCCAATATACATGCCGACGTGTGTAGTCTTCTCTTTGGTAGTTGGAGTAGCTTTGGTACCAAAAAACAATAGGTCGCCC
>JBLNEL010000074.1:0-3713 GCA_050262615.1 Bacillota bacterium | reverse complement strand
TAAGGATTTTTTGTTAGCTAAAAATTACAGATTCGCGGACAAACCGTTTAGATTATTTACTTTTGCATTACATTTTGAGAATGTTTTGCATCGGTCAAACAAACTTCATTTAAGAAGTAATAATGCATATTTATATATATCATTCCCTCTTATTGATGAATTTATTAGATTAAACGTTCTCGAATCTCTTCAGGGCAAGGCAATTAATGTATTAAGGAAAAATCCTTTTGCTGTCTTTAATATTAACAACATTGAGGTTTTAGACGAACCTGAGTTTAAAGAGCAAATGTACTTTTCCTTAAGGTCCCCTGTTATAATCTCCACCCGAAGGAAGATTAAAGATGTTCCTACAAATTACTACCTTACTTTCCGTGATAGTAGTTATGATATTAACAGAATAATTACAGAAGACCTGAAAAGAAAATATAACCTTGTCTATAATCAGGATTTCCCAAACCCGTCTGTCCGGCTTGACTGGGATAGAAATTTTATTGAAGATAGATTAGCAAATAAGAAAAAAATAACCGCTAAACTTGTTTTTGAGATTAACCATAGAAAAAATACAGTAGTCGGTAATTTAGCTCCTTTCAGGCTCACGGGCAATCCTGAACTGATAAGGATTGGTTATCAGACAGGATTTGGCTTTCTGAATTCTTTCGGTTTTGGACTTTGTGATATACTGGAACAAAAGAGCTAAATATTCAAAATAGATCAATTTTCAAGAAAAATTCCAGCTTGTATAAGGGGATACTTCATATCCCCTGCCCTTCCTTATGCCTAATACAAAATACCTTGATAATAGTTTATTTATTTTTTAGACTATTTTATAATCTTTTAAACTAAATCGAGGTGATCCTATGGCAAAAAATATAGCTGTATTCGGAATATATTCTACAAGAAATAGATTGGAAGAAGGTCTTGAGTCTTTAAGGGCTTCGGGATTCCGGCATGAGGATATCTCAGTTTTAATGTCTGAAAATATTGGGACTAAAGATACAGGTTTTGAGAAAGCTACAAAAGCACCTGAAGGTGCGGCTACCGGGGCTGGAACTGGAGCAGTAATTGGTGGAGCTTTAGGCTGGTTAGTCGGCATCGGTGCTTTAGCAATACCGGGAATAGGACCGTTTATTGCTGCTGGACCAATTGTAGCTGCCTTAGCAGGATTAGGTGCCGGCGGAGCAATTGGCGGAATAGCAGGGACTTTAGTCGGTATGGGAATTCCTGAATATGAAGCTAAGAGATACGATGGACGTATAAAGTCAGGAGGTATGCTCCTCTCTGTTCATTGTGATGATTCTGACTGGTCAAAAAAAGCAAAAGATATATTGATAAATACCGGAGCTGAAGATATATCTTCTACTAGTGAAGCTGATAGTGATTATAATAAAAGCGAGAAGCCTTCTATCAAAAGAAATATTAATCGCAGCGAGGAATAAATATACATTTTAACAGGTGGAAAATTAAAATTGTCAAACATTAATGAGGAGGGTTTCTATGTTCAGAAAACAGAACAGAACTAAAATGATTATTACTGGTGCACTTATAGGAAGTGCAACTGGAAGTATTATTACTTTCCTTTTAACTCCCAAGACCGGAAAAGAATTACGCGGTGATATCAAAACCAATCTTGATAATTCAATTCATACTATTAAAGACACCACTGAAAAAATTTACTCTAAAGTAAAGGATTCAACGGTTGATACTGTCAATAGATTCCAATCTGCAATTAATGCCGGAGTCAGTACTTACAAAAGTGATACTGAACATATCAAAACAAGCAAAGAAATTCTTGAAGAAACTTTACGGGAAGGAAATAATAACACACACGCTAATATCTGAGAGATCTTATCTGAAACTCATTTTAGACGCAGTCTCTCTCATATCCCAAAGCCCTGGACAATGCAGATAAAAAAAAGCGGAACCTCATGGTTCCGCTTTTTACTTTTCTATGGCTATTACTTATTTTGTATTTTTATATGTCTTTTATCATTTTTATAATTTGATCTCTTGTTTGGCCTGTTCTTTTCTGAATTCTGCCAAGTAATTCTTCATCTTTTCCTTCTTCATATCGGAGATCATCATCGGTAAGATTAGCATATTTTTGTTTTAATCTTCCCTTTAACTGGTTCCAGTTTCCTTTTATTTCTAACCTGTCCATAGTTCCATCCCTTCCTTTATTTTTTATTTTGTCTCTTTGCTGCTAATATTGCGATTTTCACGCTGAATACTTGCATAGACTTTATCTTTAACCTCTTTCCACCATTGTTTTTTTGCACGGTCGTACTTTGCTTTTTGGTTATCTTCCAGAACATTTACTATTTTATCATTGGCGGAATTATCAATGTCACGAAATTCTTCCATTCTTTCATTTCTGGTATTGCGGCTTCCAACAACATTTTCCCTGCGGTTGTCTGCATTTCTGTTGTCTGCAACTCTTACATTATTGTCATCCCTTCTGCTGTCATTGTATTCTTTATTCCTGACATCAGCAATTGATTTTTGATAATCAATAAGTGCATCCTGAATATCAGCAGCCTGCTGCAGACTAAGATTCAATTTCTGCATTAGTTCTGTAGCCATTTCTTTTGCAAAGGGCTCAAACTTTGAATCCTGATCTTTGTCAGTTATGTTTCCGCTCTTGTTATTATCTCTGTCCGACCTATTATCAGAAATGTTTTTATTCCTGTCCGCTTTTTTTTCGTTATCAGCATCTCGTCTGTTCGATCCGACAGCATTATCCTCATCCTCTTCCCTGTAATTTACTACATCCATAAATTCTTTGGAATATACTCTGTCTTTGATCTTAGCCCACCAATCCTTTTTTGCGCTCATATATGAAGTAACTTCATTTCCGCTTAGAGCCTTTTCTATTTTATCATTCGCTTTTTTATCTGCATCCCGGTAATCTTCGGTAATATCTTTTTTATTACCTGTATTGTCTACAGATGCACTTTTATCACTCCATTTATCAGCAATGTCCTTCTGATAATCTACCAGAATATCCTGTACTTTGCTAAACTGATCCTTTGTCAAATTTACTCTTTTCGACAATCTGTTAGTCAGATCTTTTGCAACTTTATTATATGCATTATCTTTGTTATCAGACTTATCCTGAGCATATATTAAGCCATTCGCTATTATAATTGCAACTAAAACAGTCAGAATGAAACGAACTTTTCCTTTCAGATCTATAGCCTTCATCTTTTCACCTCTTCATTTTATTTAAAAATGTCTATCATATTTCGCAAACTATTCCTTACTTTTAACTATGATTGCTCAAAGGAAATTACCATAATTATACCTTATTATACTCCTTTCTTTTTCGGAAGACTATAAGTCTTCTCCTGAAATAAATGTAGTTAAAAAAGAATTAATTTCTGTAGGATTATTCTTACTGCTGACTTTACAATTATGTAAAAGTGTTATATTAAAAAGGTAGTAAGCATTGCTTTCCCTCAAAAGTCAAAAATTTGGCTTCAACTTTAATAACCTGGAATATAGCTTATAAACCTGATGAATAAAAAAGAAAGTATTAGGAAGGGGACAAAAAGCTGCATGTTTAATGCAGCTTTTTGTGTAATTTTTAATCTATTCTATTGTATTGATGGATAAAGACGGTTTTTAAAGTATTCAATTGTTATTTTTAACCCCTCATGCCTGTCTACCTTCGGTAACCAGCCCAGAATACTTTTAGCTCTGGTAATGTCGGGTTG
>JBLNEL010000073.1:0-4319 GCA_050262615.1 Bacillota bacterium | reverse complement strand
TTCATCAAGCAAGTTAATCATCAGGCGTGCAAGGCGTGTTTTTGCCTGGCCGCGAAGCCCGAGCAGAAGAATATTGTGCCTGGAAAGAATAGACGTATCGATGTCCGGAATAACACTTTGTTCATAGCCGACGATCCCATGGAAACTGTTCTCATTGTTCTGCAATTGTCTGATCAGGTTTTCACGCATTTCATCCTTGATGGAACGCGATTTGTAACCGGTGTTTTTTAATTGTCCTAAAGTTCTGATTTCGGAATGATTTTTAATCAACATAGTTTTCGGTTCCTCCATTAGTTTTCTCGTGCCGCATTACTTAAGAGTGCGTTACTTAAGGGTTTTGCGGCGGTTTCGGATATAATCTTCAAATATATATTCACCAAGTCCGGTCGGGCTGCTGTAGAAAGCCTTCCCATTATTTATTTTAGTAAAATCCCTGACAAAATTCTGCAGATAAGGGTCTTTTGCTATCATAAAAGTTGTAATTGTTATTCCCATCCTGCGGCACTTGGCTGCCTGATCAAGTGTCTTATTGAGAATTTTCCTGTCCATTCCGAAGCTGTTCTTGTAATATTTAAGTCCTTCCTTAAGGCAGGTAGGTTTCCCGTCTGTAACCATAAAGATCTGCTTGTTTCCCGTTCTGCGGCGCCTTAAGATGTCCATTGCAAGTTCAAGCCCGGCATAGGTATTTGTGTGATAAGGCCCGACCTGCAGGTAGGGGAGGTCCTTAATTTCAATCGGCCAGGCGTCGTTGCCGAAAACGATTACGTCGAGCGTATCCTTGGGGAATTTAGTTGTTATCAGTTCTGCAAATGCCATTGCAACTTTCTTTGCCGGGGTTATTCTGTCCTCGCCGTAAAGGATCATTGAATGGGAAATATCTATCATGAGAACTGTGGAGGTAATCGTCTTATATTCTCTTTCCTCAACTTCCAGGTCGTCTTCAGTGAGCGTAAAATCCTTGATTCCGTGGTTGATCTGGGCGTTTTTAATAGAGTCGGTCATATCTATCTGATCGAGTGCATCGCCGAATTCATAGTCGCGCCTGTCGGAGGTTTTCTCATCCCCGCGCCCTGAAAGCGGGGTGCGGTGGTTCCCGGCAACAGAACGCTTCAGTTTGCCAAAAACCTCTTCTAAGGATTTACGGCGTATGGACTGTTCACTTTTAGCCGTAATGTTATATACCCCCGGATTTGATTCGTCTTCAGAGAGATAATCCTTGTCCTTTAATTCCTGTATAAAATCGCCGATCCCATATTCATCCGACGTCAGGTTGTACTTTGAATCGAGCTGGCTTAAAAGATTTAAGGCTTCCGAAACGTTGCCTGAGGTAAGCGTCAAAAGCTGCAGGAAGACGTTAAGCAGTGATTCAAATGAACCCCCCTGACTCTCATCGGGAGTAAAATCTGTGAATCTGTATCCTATCATTTCGCCACTTTATTTTAATTTTTAAATAAATTGCCTATATAATATTAACCTGATAAAAAAGTCAAAAGTTCTGATTTGAAAAAGGGGATTTTAAATCATCTCTTCCCGGGGAGGCCGGAAATGGCGAAAAACAGGGCAAAAGTGAGGTTATTTAAGGATAGTATAATATTAAAATAAATAAATCATCTGATTGATTATCACTTCAATTAACGGTATATTTTACGGTTATTTTTAATAAAAATATTCGATAAAATGCGACCTACTATTGCCAAAATAAATCGTTCAAACCTTAAATTCAATTTTCTTAACATAAAGAAGAAAGTAAAAAAAGCCAAAGTATGCGCCGTGGTCAAGGCCGATGCCTATGGTCATGGAATGATAGAATGTGTAAAAACTCTGCTTTCCCTGGATAGTAAAAAACCTGACTACTTTGCCGTAGCCATGCTGGAGGAAGCAATGGAATTCAGAAAGGCAGGCTTTAAGGAGCCGCTGCTGGTCTTTGCGCCCGTTCTGAAACAAGAGGCCAGAGATTACGTGAAACATAACATACTTCCTACCGTATTTACAGAAGCACACTTAAGCTATTTAAGAGAAACCGGTAAGAAGAATATCAGAATCCACATCAAAATAGATACAGGTATGGGACGCCTCGGCGTAAGCTATACTGATGCCGTGGAATTCATTAAGAATGTAAGCCTTGACCGTAAGTTCATCATTGATGGCATTTATACTCACTTTGCCACTTCAGACGAATATGACAAGAGCTATGCGCTTCTGCAGCTGGAAAGATTCAAGGGCATTGTTGAAGAACTAAAGAAGGACAATGTTAACTACGGCCTGGCTCACTGCGCTAACAGCGGGGCGATACTTGATATGCCGGATGCATATTTTGATATGGTAAGACCCGGCATTGCCCTATACGGCTATTATCCATCGAATGAGACAACAGAATCAATAAAGCTGAAGCCTGTAATGTCGCTTGTTACAGCAATTACAAATATAAAGGAAGTTGATGCCGGGCAGTCAATCAGCTACGGCAGGAAATTCATTGCCGGTAAGAAAACCAGGATCGCTACGGCATCGGTCGGCTATGCCGACGGCTACGTGCGCGGTCTTTCAAACAGGGCAGAGGTAATAATTAAGGGAAAAAAATACCCGCAGGTCGGGCAGGTCTGCATGGACCGTATAATGTTCGATATCGGGCCTGACGGCCGGATAAAGGAAAACGACGAAGTTATACTGCTCGGTAAATCCAAAGGCAGCCAGATCACTGCAGCAGACTGGGCAAAGACACTGAATACTATCCCTTATGAAATTACATGTAATATCAGTAAAAGGGTCCCCAGGGTATACACAGATTAAATATGGACTTAATACAACAATATATTGTCCAGTGTATTATTTGTGCAGCCAATAATTTAAGGCTTAACACAGAAAAAATTGAGGTCGTTGCCCTTATAAGAGAGAATATCTCAAAAACGAAGGATCTTGAAAAAGAAATCGCGAAGATGAAGAAGGTTACAGAGCTTTCCACGTTCGCCATCAGATTAGGAGAGATATATAACTTCATTGCCAAAAGCAAAGTTGACTTTCTTAAGATCTCCGACAAGTTTAAGGAGCACAGCTACTATATAGTAAAAGACCTTAATAATCTGCTTGAAAGGGTTTCACCCCAGGCCTTCAGACAGATACTCTATCAGCTTAAGACTGAAGAGGAGTCTATCAGTGCCGACCTCTCAAAGAGAAATTCAGGGGCGGCTTTTGAAGGTGAAATAGCTGAAGAGGAGAGGGAAAAAGAGATTCCTGCTCTTGAGGTTAAAGCTCTTGAAAAGGCTCCCGGGCCCCAAAAGGTACATTCTGAGAATTTTGTGAAGACAGCAAAGAAGGCTGAGACTGAAGAAAATATCCTCTTTGAAGATTATGAAGCACGAATATTAGGCCCAATAAAAGAGCTTGATGCGTTCTTAAAGAAAATGTCCGACGGGTCCCCAGGCATGGAAGAGATAGAAAAGTACCGTGAAATCATGCAGAAAAATGCTGATCTATCTGATAAAATAGGTTTTGAGATCATAGCCAATATGCACAACATCTTTGTCAGGTCTCTCGAACTCCTTAAAACAGAGGCTATACCGCCGGTAAAGGAAGTGGCCGAAGGGATGAGGGCAGCGCTTATTGTAATTGTGGCTGTTATAAAGGGCAAGGACGTGGATATTAAAAAATTCTTAAATAAAGCTGAAGATTTTGGAAGAAAAATTCAGAATATAAATTAAAGGAAACCGAATGGAACTATATGCAGTTATAATGGCTGGCGGGGTTGGTGCCCGGTTCTGGCCCAGAAGCAAGGAAAAGAAACCAAAGCAGCTTCTGAAGATTTTTGGCCAGAACTCAATGATCCAGGATACTGTAATGCGTCTGGAAGGATTGGTTGACAAGAAGAATTTATATGTAATTACAAATAAAGTTCAGAAGGCAGAAATTAAGAATCAGCTTTCAGATATACCTGCTGAAAACATTATTGATGAGCCTTTCGGAAAGAATACGGCTGCAGCTATAGGACTGGCTTCAATTATTATAGGAAAGAAAAGTAAGGAAGCTGTAATACTGACACTTCCGGCCGATCATATAATAAGGGATAAAAATGAATTCCAGAGGACTTTAAGCTCTGCTGCAAAGTTCGCATATGAAAGAAAAGGGCTGGTTACAATAGGGATTAACCCGACAAGGCCTGAAACAGGATACGGCTACATTCAGATTGAAGAAAAGCCGGTTGAAGACAATATATTCAAGGTGCTTACATTTGCTGAAAAGCCTAATTATGCAACAGCAGTCAGGTTTATTGAAAGCGGCGATTTCCTTTGGAACAGCGGCATGTTCATCTGGAGAATTGACTCCAT
>JBLNEL010000072.1:0-6718 GCA_050262615.1 Bacillota bacterium | reverse complement strand
TTTGAAATCAAGAGGAGGAAGATTTCCATTATGTTCGGATCTGTAGACAGCTATAGTAGTTGAGTCATAGCCGCCCTCAACCGGCATAGCAGGCAGGCGGTCGTCACCCTGAATACCATCGATGTCATAGTTATCAGCAATTTCTGTTACAAGGGAAATAATAAAATTCTGAACTTCTGGATTAATTCCTGACATCCAGACAAAGCCGGTGTTTTCTTTTCCATCAGTGCAAATATTTCCATTGGAGGTTTTTGTCGCCCAGTTTGGAAACTTGTTTATTATAGGATCATTAATAATACCGGTCGAGTAAGAAGATGCGAATCCGTATTCCATCCAGGGAATAACTTCAATTCCGTTTCTATGAGCTTCGATTATCAATCTCTCCAATGGATCAAGACCGGGTTTTATTTTCGGAGATATTCTTCTGCTGAAATTTTCATCCATTATACGGCTTGGATATAAAGTATATCCATTATTCCACATTACAGGGAAAATAACGTTTATGCCTATTGAAGAAAGATAATCCATTGCATCAGCAATCTTCTGTCCGTCAGAGGTCATAAGGTCGCTGTCAACATTAGTAATCCATACGCCCCGGAGTTCCTCCAGAGGTTGGGAGAAGGAATTACCAGGGAAAAGGCACAATAATATTATTAGGAGAAATACAGTCCTCATCTTATTATCACTTTATCAGATGAGCTTATGCATCTGATAAAAAATTATTCCAGTTAAATGAAAAGAATTAAACTTATATGGGAAGAAGAAGTATAAACACGATCAAGCAAAGGAGAGGATCCGTCTGCCGTATGAAACGAACAAACAGATCCTTCTTAAAATCTCCTTAAATCATCAATTTTACTTTAAAAGGATCATCTTGTTTGTCTTAATATAATTATCAGCAGTTAGTGTATAGAAATAAATTCCATTAGCCAGGCCGGAGGCTTTAAATTCCACGGTATGTTTTCCTGCTGACATATTACCATTTACAAGTGTCGCTACTTCCTGTCCAAGAGCATTTGAAACAACCAGTTTAACATTACCTTCAGTTGGTAATGAATAAGAAATAACGGTACTTGGGTTAAAAGGATTAGGGAAATTCTGTTCAAGACTATAGACTGATGGAGCCTTTACGGTTTCTTTTACATCGGTTGTCCCATTTTCAAATTTGTAAACACATCTCTGCCAGGCATCAATAACATAAGCAATTTTACCGTCATTAGTAAATGCCACATCGCATGGACCTGTCATTGGAGCTCCAGTTGGATCCGGGTCAAAAGCCTTGCCAGCTGAAGGTAATTCATCAATCAAAGTGGCGGTGGCTGATACAAGTCCGATCTCAACTTTGAAGCCTTTTACCCAGCGTCTTGAAGAATCCACGCCTGCTACCCATAAAATTCCATTATTATCACAAGTAATGCCATAAGGAATCGAACTTGTAAATTTCAGGTCATCATTAAGATCAGTAACTCTCAAAGCAGAATAATTCTGATGATTAGATTTTTCATTTACTTTATCATACTGTGTTCCGCCTGTCCATACTGCAATTCCACCATTTAGCTCTCCACCTTCTTTAGAGTTTCTTGAAGTATAGAATGGGGTTTTAGGATCAAAATAATCACCATTTGGAATAACAGCGCAATCACGTACTACATCAAATCCGGCACTTGACGGACCTCCTGGTTCTGAGTTAGCATTATCGGGAGAAATATATGCTGCATAAGCACCGAGTTTAGTATTCTTTGTAAAATTATATGCTCTGAAACCTTTCGTATAATCAGTGCCGGCTATAACGACTGAATCCTTAGTTGCTGTAAGTCCAAGAACAAAAGTACCCCAGCCAGCCAGATAGGGGTTATATCCGTAGCGTGTTCCCTGTGCTGTATCTCCATTTACGTAGTAATAACCGCAAGATTGTCCGCCCGGAGCAACAATATTGTTTATTTTAGCTGAAACCAGGATATCATTTTTAATATGTGTAATGCCGACAAGCATTTTAACATTTACAGTATCAAGGCTGGCGGTATAATCGATCATTTTTGTCATAATTGTATCTTTTGGATTCTTAAGGTAGAAAATAGCGTCATGTGCCTTAAGAGTAGTTGATCTTGAAGAAATCACATATAATTTCCCATTATCATCAACCGTACATAAAAATGGCTGAACATAAGCTGTATCTGCTTTAGGGAACTGGATCTTAGCTTTATAAATCCATTGTGCTTTCATGATACCTGACAGGGCAGTCATCATTAGTATAATGGTAAAAATGTAGCTTTTAAATTTCATAGCCGCTCCGTTTTCAGTTAATTGTTTTTGAACTTACTTTATTGACAAATTTAAAAAAAGCTGTTTTGTAGATCGACTTTTTTACTTTTCGAAACATAATTAAATCAAAAAATAAAAAAACCTACCTTTTGATGTAGTCTGAAAGGGCAGATATGTTCATATACCTTTTGATGTAGTTGTTTGAAGTTGCATTATTCTCTAAAATTCGCCCACAAAAATAAATAGTTTCTTGTCCAGAAGCCGTACTCTGGGGAAATCGAAAAACTTCTTCCAAAAAATAAAAGTAACAGAGAGCCTTAATGCATTTTATTGACTATTCGATAGTAGCCTTTTACATGGCAGGTGTTATTTTACTTGGTTTCTATTTTGAAAAAAAAGCTTCTAAAGGAATTGATTCCTATTTTTTAGGTGACAGAAACATTCCCTGGTGGGCACTTGGTGCATCTGGGATGGCTGCCAATGTTGACTTGTCTGGTACAATGATCATAGCCGGATTACTATATGCTCTTGGAACAAAAGGTTTTTTTATTGAATTCAGAGGCGGTATAGTCCTTATAATGGCGTTCTTTATGGTATTTATGGGCAAATGGAACCGCAGGGCAAAGGTAATGACAGTTGCAGAATGGATGCGTTTCAGATTTGGAGATGGTAAAGCCGGAGATATGGCAAGGCTAATAAGTGCTGCTGCCAATATTATTTTTTGTATAGGAGCAGTCAGTTATTTTGCAATAGGCGGTGGAAAATTTTTTGGTGAATTTTTCGGAATTGATGAGCGTACTGGTACAATCATTTTAATTGTTGTTACAACAATTTATACAGTAGCAAGCGGTCTTTACGGGGTAGTATGGACAGATGTATTTCAGGGCTTTTTAATTTTTATTTCAGTAATTGCAATTTGTGTTATAGCTTTTCAGAAAGTTACACTCCCTCAGGAATTTGCAGTTTCAATGCCGCTTTCAAATGGGCAATTTAAAAATTCAGTGACTACATTCAGTGACTGGAGTTCGCTATTACCTCCAATGAAGATGAATCTCGAAGGTGCCTATTCAGTATTTAATCTTCTTGGATTAACTATACTTTTATACGTATTAAAGACTGCACTTGAAGGTACCGGAGGCGCCGGTGGTTATATTACCCAAAGGTACTTTGCAGCAAAAAATGATCGTGAAGCTGGTCTGCTTTCATTATTCTGGATATCACTTTTATCTTTCCGCTGGCCTTTGGTTGCAGCATTTGCTGTTTTAGGCATTTATCATGGAATAAACGGACATATAATTCAGGATCCTGAGCTTGTTGTGCCCGTTGTGATAAAAGAATATGTCCCGGTTGGTGTAAAAGGTCTGATTATCACCGGATTTCTTGCAGCGGCAATGTCAACATTTACATCAATGATCAATGCCGCCGCAGCTTACTGGGTAAAGGATCTTTATCAGGCTTTTATAAAACCCAAAGCTACAGAAAGGCAGCTTGTTCTGCAAAGCAGGGTTGCTTCTGTATTAATAGTTGTCGTTGGAGTACTATTTAGTTTCAGCATTGCAAATATCAATGACATATGGGGCTGGTTATGTCTTGGGCTAGGCTCTGGACTAGCAATACCATTAGTCCTAAGGTGGTTCTGGTGGAGGTTCAATGGTTATGGATTTGCGGCCGGGACATTTACCGGAATGGTTGCTGCAATAGCTACAAAGATGACAATGCCATTAGCCCCAGAATTTGTAAGTTTTATTATTCCTGCCGGTGCATCATTTACAGGGTGTCTGTTAGGGACTTACCTTTCACCCCAGACTGATCAGAATGTCTTGGAACACTTTTATTGCGTTACCCGTCCTTTCGGCTTCTGGAAACCTGTTAAGGCGAAAGCTGCTGCTGCTAATATGCAGAAAAAGATAGATGCTGAAAACAGAAGTGATATTATTTCAACATTTATTGCTGTTCCATGGCAGATTTTACTATTCATGACAGGTATGCTGCTTATTATGAAAAACTGGAGCAATTTCTTTATCAGCTTATTACTTCTGCTCTTATTATCAATTGGATTATACTTTATGTGGTTCAGAAAATTAGATAAACAAAAATAATATACATAAGCGGAGCTAACATGGTTGTAAAAATACGCTATTTTTTACTGTTAATGATTTTTTCGGGGAATCTGTTCTCCCAATCTTTTGATACTCTGGTCAGCAAGCCGATTGCTCCGGGAGTTTATTACAAAAAGATAAAGGCCCCGGCAACATGGGTAGTTAACATTATTAAGGTGGACCTTCAGAACCCTAATATAAAAATGGAGACTGTAAAGGCTGCAAATCAGGTAAAGATGTTTAAGGATGATATAGTACTTGTTGGCGGAATGCCTACAGAATTCTTGAGCGTAATGGCTCAGTCAGAGAATTATGACGGTCATTTTGTTACCGGTGCGATAAATGGTGATTTTTTTACCGATCTTGAAGGACGTCCGAATAATATTCAGATAGTGAAAAATGAAATACTTCAGAAACCGACAAAATCTGCGGTTATAGGTTTTGATAAAAGCAATAAGCCTTACTTAGGCGGAGTAACATATAAAGGAACTCTTATAGTAAAAAAGCATGGTATTACTGTTAAAGACAGTTCAGTTACGATTGATGGGATCAATAATTTCCGCGGTCTTGATCAGTTATGGTTTTACAATCAGTATATAGGTTCTGAAGCACCGGATTCTTTACCAAGATCAGGACAGAACAGGTGGGCTCCGGAATTTGCTATTGAGCCAATTGACCCATGGGTTGTAAATGGGGAAGTCCGCTGTATTATCAGAGCAAAAAAAGACTGCTGTCCGGATAGATATATAAGGATGCAGAAAGGCTGGGCTATTTTATCACAGCATAGAAATAATGATGACTGGATATCAGCGGTTCTTAATGAAGGTGATACAGTAAGAGTTAACCTGGAAATTACACCTGGGTTAGATCATCCTTCTGAAATGCTTGGCGGTTCACCGCAGATTGTAAAAGATGGAGTAAAATATGTAGCGCAGGGTTATGTAGATGAGGGGACAGTAATTGATCCTACGAAAGCTCATCATTCAAAAGAACTTCATCCAAGAACTTCAGTTGGACTTTCAAAGGACAACAGATATCTGTATATGGTAACTGTTGACGGGAACCAGCCAAATATAAGTGTTGGAATGACGCTTGATCAATTAGCTGATCTGATGATCAAACTCGGCGCATATAATGCCTTAAACCTGGATGGCGGTCCGGCAACTACGATGTATGCTGACGATCAGGTAGTAAATGTGCCTTCGACTGGTCAGGAAATACCAATTAGTAATGCTCTGTTTGTAGTTGCAAAAAGTAAAGATCTGACTGCGGTTGAAGATATGAGCATTACTCCTTCAGATTATAAACTTTATCAGAACTACCCTAATCCATTTAACCCTTCAACTACTATTTCATATTATTTGAAAGAAAACGCAAAAGTAACAATTAAAATTGTAAATATGCTTGGTCAGGTAGTTTCTGAAATAAATCAGGGTTATATGTCCTCAGGTTTGCACAATGTTTCATTTGATGCATCAGGCTTATGCAGCGGTATTTATGTCTACCGGTTAGATGTTTCAGCTGAAGGAAGGAACTTCAGTGAGACCAGGAAAATGACAATCTTAAAATAAATTATAAAACTCAGAGTTAAATATTTAATAACTACATCTATGAAAAATTCTTTTATCAAACGGATAACAACTGGTAGTCTGTTAACAGCGCTGCTTTTACTCAGCCAGTCTTTTATTTTTGCTCAGGCACAAAGAGGAAAAATTACCGGCAGAGTAGTAGATGACCTTACAAATGAACCTTTGGCAGGGACTACTGTTCTGGTGCAGGGTACTCATTTAGGTGCAGGCGTTGATGTTGAAGGCAAGTTCTTTATACTTAATGTACCAGTAGGAAAATATACCTTAACAGCCAGCATGATGGGCTATGCTACTGTAAACCTTAGCAATGTCGATGTAAACATTGACAGAACCACTCAGGTTACATTCAGATTAAAGGATAAATCAATTCAGACATCAACAGTAGAGATTGTTGCAGACAGACCCAAAGTAATTAAAGATCAGACAGCCTCATCAAGCACTTTGTCAGAAGAGACAATAAAAGCAGCTCCTGTTGAAGGTTTGCGTGGTGTAATAGATCTGTCCACAGCATTTCAGAAAGACACAAAAGGTGATTATCAGGTGCGCGGCAGCGGTACTAATGAAATCAGCTTCCAGATAAATGGAGTTGAACAGAGCAATTCCAATAATGCTGTCCCAGGCTGGGGAACAGGTACAAAGGCTAATAATTCCTGGAAGTATGATGTTAATCCGATAGGTGTGCAGCAGATGCAGATGATAACCGGCGGTTTTAATGCTGAATATGGTAATGCACAGGCTGGTGTTATCAAAGTTGTCATGAAAGAGGGG